>JBOGJF010000093.1:0-11226 GCA_050747785.1 Vicinamibacteria bacterium | reverse complement strand
TCCTTGGATCGTCACTTGGTGCTCCTGCATCGCCTCTAGCAGCGCGGATTGTGTCTTGGGGGGCGTCCGGTTGATCTCGTCGGCGAGCACGATGTTGTTGAAAATGGGACCCGGCATGAACACGAGCTCCCGACGTCCGGTGGAAGGGTCCTCCTGGATGATGTCGGTACCGGTGATGTCGGAGGGCATCAGGTCGGGCGTGAACTGGATGCGGGCGAACTTCAGATCCAGGACTTGAGCCACGGTGTGGATAATCATCGTCTTCGCCAGACCCGGCACGCCGGTGATGATGCTGTTGCCGCCGACGAACAAGGAGAGAAGCACCTGATCGACCACCTCATCCTGTCCAACGATGAGCTTGCGCATCTCGACCAATATCTTCCCTCGTGCCTCCTTCAACCGATCCGCAAGCGCTACATCGTCTGGAGATTCAAGCTCGAGTTTTTCTTCTGCCATGGTCTTCCTTTCCTCCAACCTAATGTGCATTAGATCCTCATCAGCGTGCTAATGCGTCATACCGTAGATGACGTAGTTCACTCCCAGTTTATACGCTTCATTGGATAGCTCGATCGGAATCCATTCCGTGTCCGACCATTCCCAGTAGTCGCCGATGTCGTGATTGTAGTTGACGATCACCATGAGGCGCTTGGTGGGATCGTTCTCTTCGAAAATACCGTAATAGACCGGTTTGATCTCCGGAAAGTTCGGGTGCTCGAACTCCAGGGTCTCGATGTGGAAGAAGGAGTCGAAGATCGGATGAGAGACGTCCAGCTCGACCAGTCGCCCTTCGGGGAGAACTCTC
Organism: Vicinamibacteria bacterium; assembly: GCA_050747785.1. Taxonomy (GTDB): domain Bacteria; phylum Acidobacteriota; class Vicinamibacteria; order Marinacidobacterales; family DATDRI01; genus CBDANW01. Next base: position 10,424 of record JBOGJF010000093.1, on the reverse strand, counting down.
CGCATCTGAGTCTCGAAATTCTCCCACTGCCATGGTTCCATGAAGTCGTCGACCACCAGGAAGCCGCCCTTCAAAAGATAGGCTCGTAGGCCTTCGGTCTCCCGTTCGGTGAGGGTCCAGAAACCGACTTCGCAAAGGTACGCCCACGGGTACTTGAAGAGCTCCGGATCGTCCATCGCCAGAATGTTGCCACCGTGCCGGTTGGTATCGACGTTGGTCAGCTCATCCACGATCTTCGTGAAGTGAGTCTCGCCCCGCGGGTAGTCATGGTTCCACTTGAGATCCAATCCCCAGGCGTAGGGCCCCGGCCCCCAATAAGAGGGAGTGAAACGGAGCCGCACGAAAGTGAAACGGCCGTTGTAGGGAAGATTCGAGTAGGGAACGTCGGGTGCGTCGACGAAACCCGCCGAGAGGGGCAGCGCGGCCATGACCAGTCCAACCACCGCCAGCCAGCGATGCATCACTCACCACCCGGCCGTTCTCGCATCCTGCTCGCCGCTCCCTCGCGGCCGGAGCCCGGCTGCAGGCTCAGCAGAAGATCCTGCGCCTCCCCGAAGTTGGGAGCGATCTCCAGGGCCCGCAGCACCTCCCGCCTGGCGTTGGTCGAGTCACCCACTTGGTAGTAGGCCACGGCCAACTCGTAGATCGCCTGCGCGCGATCCACCAGCTCGAGGGCCACCACCGCCTCGCGCTCCGGGATTGCCGACCGGAAATCCCCGAGATCCCGATAGATCTCGGCGAGTCTCCGGTGGGGTTGAATCTCCAGAGGATAGATGAACCCCGCCCGCGACAGGGCCTCGGCTGCGCCGGGAAGATTACTCCGCGACTCCCGCAACTCGGCGAGCGCCAGGTGGGCCTCGTAATGGCTCTCGTTGATGCCCGTGAACGTTGCGAGCGCCTCCTCGGCGTTAGCCAGCTCACCCCGCTCCCGGTAGATCTGCGCCAAGTACCAATACGGGCTGTTGGGGTCCCCGTGCTCGGGAAACAGTGACTTCGCACGCGTCAAGTAATCCAGCGCCTGGTCGAGCTCACGCTTGTTGAAGAGAGCCTCACCCATGGCAAGCTGCGCCAGGAAGTCTCGGGGATCCTTCGCGAGTCGGTTCTGGATCTCTTCCAGAGAAAAGGCCTCCATGACTTGGTCGTCGGGTGGAGGCTTGATGACAGAAGCCGCCACCGCAAAGCGCTCGTCGAGATAGGCTTGAAACACCACATCGAACGCATCGAGGCCGACCCCGAGAGCGCCGCGGAAGACCGCTGGTGTCGTCAAGCCGTTCTTGTACCCGTTCAGCATCGTCAGGATGGCGGGAAAGCCGTAGTCACGCTCGATGAGCTCGAAGACGAGAGAAGCCTGATAGTAGGAGTTCGTAATTTGGTGCGGATAGCTAGGTCGGATGAATCCATTGTTGAGGTCCTTGATGGGAAGCAACTGGTCTTTCTGGTAGGCGATCAAGAACGGGATGCTGACATCGTCGCCCCATCCTGGACGCGCCCGGTGCTCTTCGAAAACGGAGAGTCCCTCCGATACCCAACGCGGCACGCGATGATCGGTCATACCGAGCGTGACGGTGTGGGTGAGCTCGTGCCAAAGCGTCGAGCCCCAGTTGAAAGTCCCCCTTTCCCTGGCCGATGGCGAGTCGATGGCGATGACCGGGCCGAAGCAAACACCAAGGGCACCCAAGCCTGCCAAGCCGATCGTGCGGACGGAGAAGTCGGCATGGGATGGATAGACCTCGACCCGGATGGGCGTCTCCGGCCGGTATTGGTAGCGTGCCGCGAGCTTGTCGTAGGCTTCCTCGGCCAGTGACATCACGTAAGGGGCAAGGAGATCCGACTCCTTACCGTCGATCACCAGCAAGAATCGATCGCTGGTCGCTTCCTTGTAGTCCGGAAACGTGTCCAAGAGATCGAGCGTGTTCTTGTTCCAGACGTTGTACGGATCTCCCTCGAAAGAACGCTCCAGATTCTTCTGGCCCTCCGCGATGTCGCCTAGACGAAGCTGATTGAGTCCGAGCAGGCCGTAGGCTCGCCATGACTTGTCGTCGAGGAGGACCGCCTGGCGAGCAAACTCCGTCGCCTCGCGGTACAAACGATTCTGCACCGCGATGTCGGAAAGCGTGTTGTAGAGCTCCGCGTAAACGGGGTTTTGCGCGAGAATCCGATCCCGCGTCTCCTCGAAACCGTCTCGATCTCCTTCGAGAAACCGTGTCGCGGCCACGATGGAAAGGGCTTCGAGGGAGACCGGATTCACCCCCAGAGCACGATCCGCCTCGGCGCGGGCCTGCCCGAAGTCCTCGAGATCGAGATACTGTCGAGCCAGGAAGACACGCGCCTCGACCAGGTTTGGATTCACTTCCAGTGCCTTCTGCAGGAGCTCCGTCGTCTCGGGAGCGTTGTCGAAATCCATCACCCGAGCGAGCCCCAACAAAGCGCGTGGGTGATTGGGATTGTCGGAGAGGACTTCCTGAAACGTCGCTCCCGCGTCGGTGCTGTTGTGCTTTTCCAGGAAGAGCTCACCGGTCCGGAGCTTGGGCTCGACTCCCAGTGGATCCGCGGCCGCGGCTTCGTCGAAGGCGCGCAGCGCATCCTTGAACAACTGCGGGTTGTCGATCCCGAGGTAACGACAGGCCGTCGCCACCGCGGTCAGATCGGCCCCCGAGAGCCGCCGACCGCCACGCCCGCCGCGGTTGTAGACATCGATGAAACGATCGAAGCGCCTCATCGCCTCCGGTCGACGCCCCTGCTCGTAGTCGAGAATCGCCAGGTTGAGCTCGGCGGAGAGCGCATCGCCGGCTCCGCCTGCGACCGCGCGCTCGAACGCCTCTCGCGCCGCGGCCAGCTGTCCGGTGGTCTGGAGAATCTCACCGAGGCTATTGGCCAGATCTACGGATTCGGGAAACGATCGCTCGAAGTCCTCGATCGCCCGGGTCGCGTCACGGTAGCGACCGGTGTCCCGATAGGCTTGAACGAGAGACCGGCGCGCTTCGACATCGGCGGGCTCCTCGTCGATTCGGTCGCTGAAAAGCTCGATGGCCTTTTCATAGTCGCCACGGCGCAACGCTTCCGCGCCGCCTGCGGGCTGATTGGCCTCGGCCGCGCAAGCCGCCGTGGTCGCGAGACAAAGCAGGCAAAGCAACCATGCCAGCCGGCCCCAGGCGCACCGAGTCCTATCTCGTCTCATTGTGGCGTTCCCGCGGCCGCGGCGATCTCGCGGTTTTTGAGGGCCAGCTCGAGCAAAAGGCTCTCTAGCTCTTGGAGGTAGAGCTCTTCGGTCATGCCGTCCTTTTGCTGCTTGAGCGCCTCGATACGCTCCTCGAGGCCTCTCTTTTGCTCGTACAACGCAAGGACCGCGGGGTCTTCGATCTCGTCTCCCGCCCCCGCCGAGGTGCTCCGGTTGGCCGATCCCTCGAGGAACACGAGACGGGCTACTGTTCCGTCCCCCGGATTGCCCTCGGCGCTCTCGGCCGACTCCGCCGGGAGCTGGGCTCCTTGCTGGTCGCCGTTGTCATCCAACAAGGCGTGCTCGGTTTGCAGCTGATTGCCCTCCTCGTACACGTGAGCGACCTGGAGCCGCGCGTACTCGAAGGCCTCGAGGACCGAGATCCGCTTGTCCTTGTCGACGTCCGCGCCGTCTTGAGCGAACGCGTCGACGAAGAACTCCGCGAAACGCGTCTCGTTGTTCTGCATCCCGGACTTGGTGGCGGTCACCACGATCCGGTTCTTGCCGGAGATCGCCTCGATGAAACCACCGCTGGCGCTGGCGGTGTTCACGAACACGATCTGTTGCTCGCCGAATCGATCCAACATGAAGGAGAATTCCGCGGCGGTGATGTCGGGGCCGGGAAGGTTGAACCTCGATTCTCCCGAACCGTAACTTCCATGCCCGACGAGAACGACGAACACTCGATCACCGGGCCGCGCCCGCGCGCCGATTTCGTCAAAGGCTTTTTCTATCTCTTCTTTGGTGGACTTGGCACGAATGCGGGCCGGGTCCTGTTGTGGATCCTCTCCCAAGTACCAAACGTTGTCGGCCGGCACCCCTCCCCGGGTGGTCGCCGCCTCCACGAGGGCGGAGGACCAATCCTGAAAACGCTCGCGGTAGGCGGGCTCACCGCTCAGCCCCGAAATCACGACCAGATAGGTCTCCCCCAATGACTGACTCGCGACACCCTTGGCGAGGACTCCCCACAGGAGGACGACCAGAAGCGCTCGGAAGGTAGCTGTCGGCGTCACGCCAAACCTCGCGCCTTTCGATAGCCCCATTCGGTGGCCGCGAGCGTCAACAGGAGCAGGAAGAGCGCCGGCATGTCCCACAGGTCTCTCTCTTCCCGAACCGAGGTTCCACCCTCCACGTAGCTCATGTCCTCGGCGAGCTGCCCCACGTTGTCCGCGGTGTAGAACCTCCCGCCCGTGTCTTCGGCGATGCGCTCGAGGAGCGACCTATTCATCTCGGCACCGAAGTACTCGTCTGCGAGATCGGTCGCCAGCACATACGACGTTCCTTCTCCCAGTGATACCCCCGCCCGCTGCGCCTCCACGTGGATCTCGTACAGGCCTTTTTCTTCGGGTAGGAAGCTTGCTCGGTACTGCCCGTCGGTGTCCACGGTCCATTCCATCCCGAGCTCCTGGAGCTCGCCGGAGGGACTCTTGATATTGGCAATGACCTCGGCGTTGTTGACTCGAATGAACGTGTCGTCGTCGACATCCACGGTGAGCGTGACCGGCTCGAACGGCGCGTAGCGGCCCCTCTCGGTCGTCACCGAGACCGGATCGGGTACATAGCTCACCAGCCACCTCAGCAACTTGCGCCAAAGAGTCTCGTGGGTCATGTCTTCGAGCGGGATGTCGGCGTGCATCTGCCACTGCCAGGAATCGTGGACCGTGAAAGCGAGTGTCTTGCCGCGCCCGTATCGCTGGAACGCCAGGACGACTTGCGAATCGGAAATGCCTTGGCCGGTTCCGACCAAAAGCGTGGTGGCACCGGGCTTGGTCTGGAAGATCGGATTGAGTGTCGTTAACGGAGGCAACTGCCCCCATCGCGTGATGCTTTGCTCGACGCCTCCGGCGAACTGGGTGATCGGATGGGTCTTCCCCACCGGGGTGGGCTCGACGTCGATCTCCGCGAAGAAAGGCTCGCCCTCTTCTTCGTCCACTTCCTGCAGAGTGACAGGGAGGATCTCCTCCAAAGGTGTGCCGGCATAGCCGCCGGCCGAGAACGACTGGCGACCGCCGAGCATCAGAAGGCCTCCACCGCGCTGGCTGACGAAGTCCGCCATCATCCGCAACTGGTCGTAGGTGAAGAAACTCGCCTCCACGCTCCCAAGGACGATCGCCCGGTAGCGGAAGAGCTCCTCCCGCGTCCTGGGAAAGCCGGCGGCCAACTCCTCACCGTCGCTCACGTCCAGCCGCAGAAACTTGTTCTCCGCCGTTCGCTGCAGCACGACGACCTGCAGATTCTCGTCTTCCGCGACGCCCCTCCGGATGAACTTCAGCTCGAACCGCGGCTCGCCCTCGAAATAGAGGACCTTTTCGCGTCGGTCCTCGACGATGATGAGAGCCTCCTGCTCGTTGTTCTGGGTGACCATCTCTCCCGACTGCGGCTGCACGCGGAAACGGAAGAGGCGGGGCCCCGCGTCGGATGCGGTGAAGTCGACCTTCACCGTCGACACCTCTCCTTCCGCGGAGAGGTCGATCTCGCGAGAGTTGACGATACGCCCGGAGTCCTCGACGTCCAGTCGGACACGTGTTCCGGCAAAACCCCGCTGGGTTATGGAAAGGTCGACGACCAAGGACGAGCCCTTGAGAACGCTCCGCGGCGCCTCGACGCGGGAAAGCTCGATGTCTCTCGAAAAACGATCGAGACCCAAACCAACCGTGTAGACCCGCAGCGAGCGTGCTTTCAAGGCGAGCAACGTATCGCTGAGCACCGCGTGGGAGTTGTCGGCACCGTCGGTCACCAGCACCAACCCCGCGAGGGGCACGGCCGCGAGCTCGTCCGCGGCTCCTTCCAACGCACTGCCGAGATGGGTCTGAACGCCGTTGAAGCCGAGCTGCGATGCGTTGTCGATGCGACGCACGTCCTTCGAGAAACCAAAGAAACGAATCATGAACTTTTCGGACAAGGCGGTGAGAAGCGCACTTCCCTCCGGACCAAACGTCTCGTTGACGAACTGTGCGCGGGGCACATCGTTCCGGTCCGCGATCTGCAGGCTCAACGAGTCATCGAGCAGAATCCCGACGAAACTCTTGAGCGGCACGACGGTGGACAGAACGAGGGCGGGCTGGCAAAGGCAAAACAGAATCACCGCCAGGAGCGCGGCGCGCAGACCAGTCAGGACGACCCGATCTCTGCGCGCGGTCTTGCCGCGGACCGTGCGGTATCTCAAGACCGTGGGTACCGCCACCACGACGACCAGCAATGCCAGCAGGTAGGACGGCCACGAGGCAGCGAGTGTCAGTGTACCGTTCTCGAAAACAACCGGCCGGTACTTGAACAGGAACTCGAAGACGGACTCGAACAAAGAGGCCTCAGTGACTCATGCCATAAATAATGAAGTTGACGCCCATCTGATACGCGTAGGTCGAGAATCGGAGAGGGTAATAGGGATTTTCTGCCCATTCCCAGGCGTCGCCGAGATCGGTGTTCCAGTTGATCACGACTATCAAGCGGCCTTGCTCGTCGAAGATGCCCCTCAGCTTCGGGTCGTACCCATCTTTCTCCCAAGTTGGTCCACCGGCGATGCCCTGCCCGACGTTCGGCACCTGAATGATACGCTCGACGTTGTAGAAGCACGTGAAGATCGGATGGTCGTACGGAATATCCACGATCTCGTGACCGGGGAGAATCCTTTGAAACTCCATGACGATGTTCTCCCACTCGTAGCTGCCCCAAAAATCGTCGATGACGAGAAAGCCACCCGCCTGCAAGTAACGCCTCAGTCCCAGCACTTCCGACTCCGAGAGAGCCATGTATCCCATCTCGACGGCGTAGAGGAACGGGTAGCGCCCGAGGCCGGGATCGGTCAGTTGAACGGGGTTCTCCGCCTCGTAGGCATCGATATTGGTTAGCCTCAGAAGGCCGATCAAGAACTGCCGATCGGCCTTGGGGAAGTCAACGCTCCAGCTACGGAAGTTCCGGAAGCCATAACCGGTGTACGCCGCCCTGCTGAAATAGAACTCCCGCGGCCTGCCCGAGCGAATCATCGCACCCGGGAACTCGTCCTCGTCGATGGATCGCATCGAAGGGCTGGCGGCGAATGCCTCTTGTGAGATGGCCGGCTCCTCGGTGGCGGGAGACGCGAGGAGAGAGTTGCCAACCGGTGACGACAATGGTTCGTCCGGTCGGCTCCAAACGCCGCGAGATAGAACCCACGAGATCAGACCGAGTCCGACGATCGTGAGCGAGGCAAGCATTCGGAGCCGCATTCAGGAAACTCCCTGTCGAAAGTAGTGCGGTCGCGACGGGTCGCGGTTCGGCGCGTCCCTTTGTCTACGTGGCCTCAAGAAAAGAAGATGCTGAAGCCCTTTCATCCAGTCCCCTGCTCATTGGGGCCGTTTGCCCCCATCAGCCTACAAATTGCAGGGCTAGCTGAGTTTATTATAGCCCGAGCGGGCGTTTTTGTCACAATCCCCCCCGCCTAACCGAGTATACCTTCGAACGCCCTTCTTATTCGGGGGCCCGTTCCCAAATTGCCGCTCGTACGTTGGCCCGAACGTGAGGCTGGCCGCCGACCCGATTCTTCCTTATGATGCAGGCGATGACGCTAAACGTATCCAGGAGGTTTCCAATGGTCAGATCTGCCACCAGCGGCCTTATCATCTTTCTTCTTACCAGCCTCAGCGGCCTCGTCGGATGTCAGTCACCGGAGCCCAGCTCGGAGCCGGCGGCGCAGGCGCCCGCCGCCTCTACCACCCAGGCCACGGGTCTACCGACGCCGCCAATGGGTTTCGACGCTGTCCCCGTACCGGCGGACAATCCGACGACCCCCGAGAAAGTGGCGCTCGGCCGGCAGCTGTTCTTCGACGCCCGACTCTCCGCGGACGGATCCCGCTCTTGTTACTCGTGTCACGTCTGCGAGCACGGACTCACTGACGGGTTACCGGTGGCGCAGGGTGCCTTGGGGAAGCAGCTCACCCGGAGCAGCCCGACACTCTGGAATATCGGTTACCACACGGAGTTCTACTGGGATGGTCGCAGTCCGTCGCTAGAGGCTCAAGCAAAGGCGGCTTGGACGGGGGGCAACATGGGGGCGAACGCCGAGGAAATCGTCAAAACGCTCAACGGCATCGGCGGCTATGTCTCTCAGTTTCAGGAAGTGTTCGGAGGCGTCGCCACACCCGACAACGTGGTCGCCGCCATTTCGGCCTTCGAGCGGGCGGGCCTCTTCTGCGGCGACACGGCCTACGATCGGTGGCGCGGGGGCAATCAAGATGCGGTGAGCGATAGCGCCAAACGGGGCGCCGAGATTTTCTTGGGGAAGGCGGGCTGCGGTAACTGCCACTCCGGCGTTCTCTTCACGGACATGCAATACCACAACGTTGGAATCGGCATGGACGCGGACCAGCCTGATCCAGGAAGGGCGGCCGCAACCAAAGACGAAAACCACACCGGTGCGTTCAAGACGCCGACCCTCCGTGATGTGAGCCGGAGCGCCCCCTATTTTCATAACGGGAGCGTGGCGACTTTGGAAGAAGCGGTGGACGTTATGCTAGGAGGTGGGATTCAGAACCCCCATCTCGACACCGTGAATTTGAAGCCCGTCGAGCTCAGTGCCGAGGAGAAGGCGGACCTGATCGAGTTCCTGAAGTCGTTGGACTGTCCGTGCGATCTGACCGCGCCCGAGCTGCCGGGAGAGTAGGGCATCTCTGTCTTAGTGCCGTGGGGAGTCCACCCCCAAGCCAAGATGCTTCGTCGACTAACGCGACTGCGCATCCGCTCAGGGCTGCGTTCGCTCGCGAGTCCTCCGCTCGCAAGTTCGCTGCGGACGGCGGTCGCGCAGGGTGCCGATGATCGCACCGCGCACCCTGCAATCAGAGCTCTTGGATCCAGCGATGGTCCACAATGAAGGAGAACTGGGGCTTCAGCTTGCGGATGAGTACTTCCGCGGCCAAGGACTTTGCGCAGCCTCGTGCTAACCAGTCCTCGGCGGAACCACCTTCTTGCGACGCCCGCTTGCCGGCCAGCTCGAGCGCCTGGGGCGTCACCTTGAGCGTGCCCTCGACCGAGCCGGCGTCCTGGCCGCCGACCGCGACCGAGTACAGCTGGAACTTCTCGTCCTCGGTCTTGTCTCCCGGGCGAATCTCAGCGTGATACCGTTTGTCGCGCACCTGAAAGTCTGCTCTCATCTCGTTCTCTCCGTGCCGTCTCGACCGTTCTCACGTATACACGTCTACGATCCATCCTCTTCCGGCTCCACTAGAGGTCCCGTGTACCCTTCTCGCGTCCTGATTTCGACATCCTTCCGATCCACTTCCACTTTGATCTTGCGGTAACCCCCGTCCATCTCGGTGTTGGTCGAAACGTAGGCCAACGTGTACTGGCTGAAGAGCTCGTCCAGAATCCGGTCGTAGAACTCGTCCAGATCCTCCAATGACTTCACTACTTCATAGGAGCCACCGGTCAGTTTCGAGATCTGTCGGAGGAATCTCCCCTGCTCGAAGTCCCTCATTGGACTGGTGCGGTTGCCGCCGAGCAAAATGGAATGGATCGTCACGTCGGAGGCTCTCACGATGTCAAGGCCTTCGTTCATGCTCAGCGTGCTTCTCGAGTCCACGCCATCGCTGAGAACGACGAGCGTCTTGCGGCCGTCGTCGAAATGCACCCGTTCGAGCACCGTGGCCACCGCATCATAGAGCGCGGTCCAGCCATCTGCCTCGACATCGTAGATCCGCTCCGCGATTTGCCTTTGGTCATCCGAGGAATACTCGGAAATGCGCATGTCCTCGTCGAAATCCAGAATGACCAGATGCTCGGTCTTCGGAATGTTGTCGAGAAACTTCAGCGCCGCCGAATGCAACAAGCTCATCTGTTCTTCCATGCTGCCACTCGCGTCCAGGATCAATCCCATGACCTGTTGACCCGATGCGGCTTCCTTCAGAGCCGGTTCCATGCCGACCCAGGACTCGTCGAGCCCCCTCGCGAAAAGGCTGACCTTCTGCTCGACGCCGTCCTCGTACACCTTGAAATCCTGCGCTTCCAGGTCCTTGACGAAAAGACCTTCCTTGTCGGTCACCGCCACCGGGACCGATACCATGATGACATGGGACTCGAAACGAAGGGTCTCTTGGGCGGCGAGCACCAGGGCGCAGCTAAGTGGCAGGCTCAGCAAGACCTTCCAATACATCAGTCCCTCGCGATGGGGGCGCGCATCACAAGACCTCTAGGGGCGCGATTCTATCATCATATGTCTTAGTGCCGTGGGGACCCC
>JBOGJF010000092.1:0-18370 GCA_050747785.1 Vicinamibacteria bacterium | reverse complement strand
TCCCCGGTCCTCGTCGACGTTGAGGGGGAGGAGCAACTCGTCGTTTTTTCCGCGCAGCATGTCGCCGGGCTCGATCCACGAAACGGCGATCTCCTGTGGAGTCATCCTCACCCGACGGAGTATGGGCTCAACATCAGTACGCCGGTATGGGGCGAAGGGAACCTGTTGTTCGTCAGCTCCGCCTACAACGGAGGAAGCCGCGTGATCCGCTTGCGTCGGGTGGCAGGCAAGACCACGGCTGAGGAGGTCTGGTTCAATAACCGCATGCGGATTCATTTCGGAAACGCTCTTCGCATCGGGGATCTCGTCCTCGGCAGTAGCGGCGATTTCGGGCCGGCTTTCTTCGCCGCATTCGACATCCACACCGGCGAGGAAGTCTGGCGGGAACGGGGCTTCGCTCGCGCTCACCTGGTGGACGCGGGTGGGAAGCTCGTGATCGTGGATGAAGATGGAGAGATTGCCGTCGCGACGGCCACCAGAGAGGGTCTTGAAGTTCATGCGCGGGCGGAAAAGCTGACCGAAAATGCGTGGACACCGCCCACGTTGGTCGGAGGGAGACTCTATGTTCGGGATCGAAAAAACGTGCTGGCTCTCGACTTGGGCGAGTAGGCGGGCTACCGGAGAGTGAAACGTGAAAAGAACGCATCTATCTGTCTGGATCTTCGGTCTCATGACGATTTCCATGGCTACCCAAACGGCGGCTGAGAACTGGCCTCAATGGCGCGGCCCTTCGCTGAATGGGGTGAGCGGTGAGAAAGGCGTCCCGTTCACGTGGAGTACGACGGAGAACGTGACGTGGAAGCTCGCGCTGCCGGCTTGGAGCGGCTCGACGCCGATCATTTGGGGGGATCGCATTTTTCTCAATGTCGCCGAAGGCGGCAGTCTTTATCTCTGGTGCATCGATCGCAAAGATGGAACCGTGCTCTGGAAGCAAATCTTGAGCGACGGCGACAACAAGCAACGTAAGCAGAACATGTCGTCTCCGTCACCGGTCACCGACGGTCGCCACGTCTGGGTCATGACCGGCACCGGTATTCTCAAGGGCTTCGACTTCGACGGAAAGGAGATTTGGGCGCGAGACGTTCAGCGGGACTTCGGCCCCTTCGGGCTCAACTGGGGTTACGCTTCCTCGCCGCTGCTCCACGAAGACGCCCTCTACGTGCAGGTCTTGCACGGCATGAAGACCGACGATCCGTCCTACGTGATGCGACTCGACAAGATGACCGGCAAGACGGTCTGGAGGGTCGAACGACCTACCGACGCCATTCGTGAGTCCCCGGACGCCTACACGACACCCGCGCTTCTTCAGTACGATGGCAAGACCGAGATCGTGATTACCGGTGGCGACTGCGTCACCGGTCACGACCCGGATACCGGCAAGGAGCTGTGGAGGGCGAACGGGCTCAATCCCCAGAACGAAACCAACTACCGCATCGTGGCTTCTCCGGTCGTTCGAGGAGAGATCATCTACGCCCCCACGCGAGAGAGGCCGCTTTTGGCGCTGCGCGCCGGTGGCCGCGGCGACGTGACCGAGTCCCATCGCCTTTGGTCTTTCGAGCATGGTCCAGACGTCCCGACTCCTGTTTCGGACGGGAAGTACTTCTACGTCGTGAACGACAGAGGGATCATGTGGGCGCTCGACGCCGAGTCCGGCAAGGAGATCTGGGGGCAGCAGCGGGTGACGCCCGGGACGTACAGCTCGTCCCCGGTGCTGGCCGATGGCAAGATCTTCGTCACCAGCGAGGACGGCGTGACGACCGTGGTGAGGGCGGGAGAGAAGTTCGAGATCCTCGCGGAGAACTCGCTCGACGATTACAGCCTCAGCTCACCGGCCATCTCGGAGGGTCAGATCTTCATGCGGACCGCGGGTCACCTTTATTGCATCGGGAAGAGAGCCAACCCCTAGGCCCGATGGGTCACGAGGCTGGCTTGTAGTAGAGCACCATCCCCGCCCCCGCCGCCGCCAAGAGGAAGCCCAGGTAGAGGAGCGGGCTCGGCGCGGTTTTCGGGGGATGCATCGCCATCGAGACGAGTACGTTGACGAGTGGAGCACCCGCGAAGACCAAGGGCATGACATAGGTCGGAAGGCCGCCCGCCTTGAACGCCCAAATGATGCAGACCGCTCCAAAGGCGCCGAGCGCGCCCCCGAGCGTCGCCATCAACGAGCCGCTCCAGTTGAATCCTCCCAGTGCGCCTTCATAGGCGAGACCGATGAGCGGCACCAGGATACCCACGAGAAAATAGGCGACGCCGACGCAGAGAAGCGCCCGCCACGGGTTGCCCAGAAGCACCTGACCCTGGTGCAAGGCCGGCCCATACATTCCCCAGAAGACGACAGCGCCCGCTACGAATAGCATCCAAGTCATCGCCATGAGCTCCAATCTGTAGAGTGGTGGTTCAACCTGTCATTGCTTCGCTCCGAAGCAATAAACAACGCCGTCTTGGGATCCGATCACGAGTCGTTCCTCGGCGACGGCCGGTGAAGCGGAAAAGGGTGCACCGGCATTGAATTCCCAGAGCTTCTCCCCGGTTTCGAGTGATAGAGCGTAGAGTCGACCGTCGTTCGAGCCCACGAAGACCCGTCCTCCCGACACGGCCGGGGAAGAGTCCACGCGGGATCCGGTACGAAACGTCCAGGCCGGTTCTCCGGTCCGGGCGTCTAGACAATGAACGAAGCGGTCCCGTCCCCCGACCACGAGGCGTCCATCGGTGACCGCCGCCGACGAGTAAAAGGGAAATTGAGCCTCCGGAGTCGCATAACGCCACGCGAGGGTCTGCTTTTTCAGATCGACCGCGATGACTTCGTTGTCGAACGTCCCGTAGTAAGCGAAGCCGTCGACGATCGCTGGCGAGGCGGCCGTGTAGGCCCCGGAGTCGAATCGATAAACCTCCTCACCGCTCTCGATCCGTACGGCGCGAAGCATCGCTTCGCACCCGGTAATGTAGGCCAGGCCGTCGCTCACCGCCGGAGTGCTGTGAATGAATCCGTTGCTCTGAAGCTTCCAGAGGAGCGCGCCAGTCTTTGCGTCTAGAGAGTAAACGTGCTCGTCGTACGAGCCGATGAGAACCCTGTTCTCCACGACGACGGGGGAGGATTTGATCTCGCCCAGAGTCTCGAACTTCCAGAGCACCTCACCGCTCGTGACGTCCACGGCATGAACCACACCCGCGAGGTCTCCAATGAAGACGACACCGTTCGAGACCGCCGGCGAGGACTCACCAATTCCGGCTTCACCCGCGGAATACTTCCATCGTAGCGCGCCATCGTCGAGGTCGAGTGCCAGGAGCTCACCGGAGAACGTGCCTACGTAGGCGACACCGTCGGCAATGGCTGCCGACGAGTCGATCGCCTCGCCAGTCTCATGACTCCAGAGGAGCTCCAAGTCCTCCGGCAAAGGTGAGCTGGCGACTCCGCTCAGATTGGGAGTTCCTCGAAACTGGCTCCATCTCGACGGGGCGTCGCTTCCCTGATGGGCGAACGCGCCGACGAGGGTGAGGAGCAGAGAGATCAGTACGCCCACCGGTAGATCTCCAGGGCTCCCGTGGCGTCGAAGGGACGAGGATTGTAGCGGCCCGTCCATTGAGCCGCGGCTTCGTCGGCGAGTGTCTCGAGCTCGCTCTCCGGCACCCCGACCGATCGGAGACGATTGGGAAGTCCACCCGCTTTCGCCAGTTGCTCGAGGCGCCGCGCGAGCATCTCCCCAGCTTCCTTCTCCGAGGAAGCGTTCCCGGACAAGCTCAGGAGCTCTTGATAACGAGAGCCGGCGACTCCGGCGTTCCAGCGAACCACTTGTGGCAGAAGGAGCGCAATCGCCACACCGTGTGTCGTCCCGTAGTGCGCGGTGAGCGGGTTGGCGCAGGCGTGGGTCGCGCCCAGCATCGAGCTTTCGATCGCGACTCCCGCATAGTAGGCGCCGAGCTGCATGGCGGCCCGTGCCTCGATGTCGGCAGGATACGCGAGAACGCGCTCGTAATTCCCCTCCAGCATCCGCCAGGCCTCACGCGAGAACGAATCGGAGAAGGCGTTTCTCTTCGCGGTGACGTAAGTCTCGACCGCGTGAGCGATTGCGTCGAAACCGGTGATGGCCGTTACCTCTATCGGCTGGGAGACGGTCAGGGTCGGATCGAGGAGGGCAATCTTGAAGACGGCCTTGGGATCGAGGCAGGCCATTTTGACGTGCGTTGCGGCATCGGTGATCAAAGCACCCGATTGCGCCTCGCTTCCCGTACCCGCGGTGGTGGGGATGCCGATCATGGGTAGCATCGGTTGGGTCGCCTTGCCGACACCCCAGTAGTCCTTCATCGTTCCGCCGTTGGTGAGAAGGAAGTTCACGCCTTTGGCACAGTCCATGGAGCTTCCGCCGCCGAGGCCGACGAGGGAGTCGATGGCCTGTCGGGCCGCCAGGTCCCGTCCCGCCTCCAACATCCGCGTGTCAGGATTCTCACTGAAATCATGGAACCCGACGACATGGATGCCGGCAGCTTCCAGATGGCCCGCGGCGGCCGCGAAATGTCCACAACGGACGAGGCCTGGGTCCGCGGTTACGAGCGTCCGACGGAATCCGAGCTCACGAGCGAGCGAGCCCAGTCTCGAGAGCGCGCCCTCACCGAAAATCAGGCGGGTGTTGGATTGGAAGTCGAAGGGCTCCATTCACGCCGTTCGTCCCGATGATGCCGCTATGGCTGCAGGGCAAGCGCGAACAGCTTGTTCCGGCTAGCGATGAAGAGCGTGCCGTTGGCGGGAACCGCCGTCGAGTAGACCGAGCTCCCCATGTTCATCTCCGTCAGGACCACTTCTTCTCTTCCTGGCTTGAGAACGACGACATCGCCATCCTCGTCCCCGAGGTAGACTTTGCCGTCCGCGACGAGCGGCGAGGACCACAGCGCCGCAAAGGTGTCGTGAACCCAGAGCTCCTCGCCGGTGTCGGCATCGAGGGCGTGGAGGAAGCCGCTGAAGTCCGGTATGTAGACGATGTTGTCCAGGATCGCCGACGTGGAAATCGTCCGCCGGATCTTGTCAAAGTGCCAGACGAGTCCGGTCTCGGTGATGTCGCCACGCTTGGTGGCATCGATGGCGTAGTAGTGACCGACCCCTTCGCCGTGCTCCGGATCCTGTCCGTTGCCGATGTAGACGCGGTTGTTGTAGAGCACCGGAGTGCTGATGACTTCGTTACGGTTTCGTGGCCAAACGGAGTCCTTGGGGTTCGTGTCGAACTCCCAGAGTTTCTCTCCTGTCTCCGCCACGAACCCACGAACCCAACCGTCGCCCTGTCCTATGACGACTTGCACCACGCCGCCCAGCTCGCCCACCGCGGCGGACGACCACTGCCCGTGGAGAATGCGGTCTTCCACCGAGTTGTCTTCCCAAACCAGCTCCCCGGTGTTCTTGTTCAGCGCAATGATGGCCGGAGCACGTGGGGAGGGAATATTGACGTGGCTCTCGTCCTGGCCGTTCGACGTGCTGACGAAAATGAGATCCCCGTACATCACGGGAGACGAGTTCGCCATGTTGTGCGGGTGCGAGCCAACTTCCGCCATCATGTCGAACCGCCAGACGATGTCCGCATGGTGCTCCGACGTGGCCGCCTCGTCGGTGAAGGGACCGTCGTTCTCTCCATCCCGGAATCCCTGAATGTCCAACGCCGTGACTTCCGCGCGGTTATTGACGTAGTAGAGTCGTTCCCCTTCCACCAGAGGCGAGGAGCAGACCCCCTGAAAGGGCCAGTCGTTGACCCGCCCGGCAGGCAGTTTCTTGGAAAGAGCCTGCCACAGGAATTCCCCGTCCGACTCGCGAAACGCGACCAGCACGCCGGCGTCTTCGGTGAACTCGGGATCGTAACCGCGTTCGTTGTTAGTGCCTACGAAAACCATGCCGCCCGCGACGACGGGGTTGCCATAGGCCTGCGAGCCCAGATCGGCGACCCACTTGACGTTCTTCATGGTGGTGATGTCCCAACTGTCCGGAAGTCCCGTCATCGCGGAAACCATGTTGCGGGCCGGAGTCCCGCCCCACATCGGCCAGTCCCCGGTGGCGTCCGCGGCGCGGGAGGAAGAGTTCAGGATGATGAGAGCGATGGCAAGCGCCGCAACGAGGCTCGCTAGATAGAACAGTCGAAAGCTTCTATTGTGCGTCATGGATTCTCCGTGACCTCGAGATTGTCGAAGAAGACTTCGTTGGTGGCATCGGCGTAGATCCCCGGGCTACCCTCACGATTGGGAATGGGATCCACACGCTCGATCGTCCACTCCGCAGGCTCGGGCTCGGACTTGGGCCAAGCCTTGCCGCGCGCCCGCACTGTTCCATCCGCGAGGTTCTCCACCTGGAGCTTGAGCCGGTACCACGTGTCGGGCTGCCAGGCAAAGCGCTTCGTGACGGTGCGCTTGGTCTCCGGCTGCCAGGCCATGAGCTCCAGACGTTGGTGATTGCCGAAGAGAATCAGCGCGAGCCGCTGGGCGATGACTCCGCCGTCCCCCATCAGTCGTCGCTGTTCGGTTGCGCGGACGTCGATCGCGACCGTGTAGTCGGACCAGTCGGAGGGCCCCAGGTAGGTCTTGGTGCGCTTCAGGAAGGGGTTGTCGGCGAGCTTGACCAAGACCTTGTTTCCTTCTTCCTGGCGCACGCGGTACTTACCGGCGGCGCTGACCCAGTGTCGCGGAACGCTGTCCACGGCCAGGCCCTCGAATCCCTCGCTCCATGGCAGAGGCGGGATGACCCGCAGGCGGGCCGTGCCGGAACGATCGCCGACGGTCGCCTTTATCTCACCGGCCTCAGCCACCGCCTGTGTCGACGCGGTGAACTCGCCGTCCGCGTCGACGGTACCCTCGAGGCCTTCGAGTGTCCAGGCGGCCTCGCCCCGACCCGCCAGGCGCCCCTTCTCGTCGAAAAGCCACGCCGCGAATCGGACGTTCTCTCCCGGCGACAGGACGAGCTCGGTCGGCGTCACCTGAACGTGCGTCGCCGCGCCAGCGGGGGGCATCTCCCGAGGCGCTTCTTGAACCGTATCCTCTCGGGCGGCGCCGGCTCCGATCGCGTACACCCCTGCTTGGGACACGAGGTACACCCGCCCACGCGCCACCGCGACCGAGGCGATGACCTCTTCGATCTCCGCACCGCTTCCGAGAGCGTCCTGATCGAGAATCTTGGCGGCGTCCGCCCCAGGTTGGATGATGTAGAACGTTCCGTTCTCGGTGCCCACGTAGAGCTTCCCGTCGGCCAGGACCGGAGAGGCTCGCTGGATCGTGCCGAGGCTGAGCGTCCATAGCCGCTCGCCGGTCTCGAGATCGAACGCAACGAGGTTGGCCCCGTTGTCGATCTGATACACGCGATCTCCATCCATGACCGGAGAGGAGTAGCCGCCGAGGAATCCTGGAACCTGCCACTTGACCTGCTCCTTCTGGATCTCCCCCTTGGCCGTGGCGTCGATGGCGGCAATGAGACCCATCTCGCTGGTACCGATGTTCTCTTCACCTTGACTCACGATAGCGGTGGTCCCGTCGACCAGCGCCCCCGAGTTGATACCGCGTTTGCTGATCTCGTACCTCCAGACCGGCTCTCCGGTCTGTGGCTTGAGAGCGTGGACCGCGCCGTCACCTCCACCGGCCAGCAGCAGGCGGGTGTCGCCGATTTCGGCGGTGATGAAGGGAGCGTATGTCGTGTCGTAGGGCTGGCCGCCCGGAGAGCTCACCCAGACGGTTTCCCCGGTGGCCTTGTCGAAAGCGAAAAATCTCTGGCCGCCGCGCGCCTGGTTTCCCCACCCCGAGTTGAGACCGCTGACAATGACGAGGTCTCCATCGATCATGGGCGAGGCGGTTCGTCCACCGTGCGTGGTCACGAGTCCGAAGTCCTCTCCCAGGGAACGCTCCCAGAGAAGCGTCCCGTCGTTGTCGAGGGCGAGCAAGCTGCCACCCACACCGAATGCGTAGATATTTCCGGTTAGGGGATCTCCCGCCGGAGACGCCCAGCCGACGCGATGAGGCGGCACGTCGCTCTGATAAACGTTGAATCGATGCTCCCAAAGGAGCTCTCCGGTGTCGGCGTTGAAGCACAGGATGCGCTCTTGCAGAGTTTCACCTTCACCCGCCGCGTTCTGAAGAAACAAACGATCCCCCATCACGATGGGCGCCGAGCGGCCGCCGTACGGAGCCTTCCACGCTAGATTCTCGCCCTCCGGTGACCATTGGCTGGGGAGCCCGCTCTCTGGAGAACGACCGTCGCGAGCGGGGCCTCGCCAATCGGCCCAGTCGCTGAGCGGCGCGCCGGAGAAGATGATCGGAGCCGCGGCGCTGGCGAGGAGGAGTCCGGTTAGAAGCAACAGGATTTTCTTGGGCATGATTTCAAGGGTCCTTCGTGCTGGAGAGCTACGTCGGGTTGCTCCCTGGTTTCAATGACATGAAGCGATGACGATACATCCTCGGCATCGAAGGGTCAAGCCTTGCCGGCCGGGATGAGCGTCACGTGCTCCAGTATGTCACGCCGACGCGAAGTGTGAGGTCTTGAGTCTAGAAGGCTGTACTTTCTGTGACGTTTCGTTACGTTTCGTAACAAACCTGCAGACGCGTCTCGCGGTCATAATACGACGGAGGACCGAGCAGATAGAGGCGGCACTCGGGGGAGTTCGTCATATGCCGCGCGGGTACCGGGGAAAGCGCACGCGGTCGATGGGCAACCGACCTCTATCTGGATATGCGATCTCGAGCCGCGTCGTTGCCGCCCGGTGCACCGTCTGCACCGTAGCTCGTGATGGTCAGTTCGCCATCGCTGGTGCTCAGAACCCAAGGGTTACGCCAAGGGTCGGTCGCCGACGGCGCGTCGAGAAAGCCCGACTCGACCAGCTCATCGATGGTTTCCGGATAGCGACCGCGATCGGCGCGGTGCTTCTGCGCGGCGGATCGGATCTTGATGAAGTACACGTTCATCGCCGTATCGTTGATCTTGGCGGCCGCTCGGTCCCCGACATTCGGCTGCGGCTCCCCGGAGTCACAGGAGACGATCGCCATGAGGACAATCGGAGCCCAAAACAGGAACGGTCGGCTCATTGAACTACTCCTTGTCGTAAGGGTTGTGTTCTCTCAGTATATAATGATTGCATCCCTGAGAGGAGTGCGATCGTGGTTCTCGTCTTTCGAGGAACGTCGTCTCAGCCTCGCTGGCATATGGTTTGAATAGAGGACACGACGATCATGCTGGAAGGCCCAGGAGGAAAGGCAACCGCGAGATGAGTGCGCGGAGGGTGTGGGAGTTAAGCCACGGCCGAAATGTCGCCCGATGGTATCGGTGCGCCGCGGCGCTCATCGCTTTCTCGTTGCTGGCACCTAGCGGGACGGACGCTGGGAGCGTGTCGCGGGTATCGAATCGCGAGGTCCAACTCTTCATCGAGTCCATGGCGGAGAAACACGGATTCGATGCCGTTTCTCTGGAGGGGCTCTTCAATCAGGCCAGGTTTGAGCCCCGGGTCCTCGACACGATGACCAAGTCCGCAGGGCGTAAGACCTGGGATGATTACCGGGTCTTGTTCGTGAACGGGGATCACATTCAAAGAGGGGTCCGGTTTTGGGACGAGAATGCGGACGCGCTGGCGAAGGCACGGGAGTCCTACGGCGTTCCCGAGGAGCTCATCACCGCCATCATCGGAATCGAGACCCACTACGGTAAGAACACCGGGCGATTCCGCGTACTCGATGCCCTCACGACGCTTGCTTTCCAATACCCGCCGCGCGCCGAGACGTTTCTTGCCGAGCTCGAGCAGTACCTGCTGCTCACCCGCGAAGAACAGATCAGCCCGTTGGAGGCCAGGGGCTCCTACGCGGGGGCGATGGGAATCGCGCAGTTCATGCCGGGGAGCTACCGCTACTTCGCGGTGGACTTCGATGGCGACGGCCGGCGCGACTTGTTCGACAATATCGCCGACGCGATTGGAAGCGTTGCGAACTACTTGAGTCGGCACGGATGGCGCGCCGGAGAGCGCACGGTGGTTCGCGCGCGCGTCGCTGGTGAGCACTATCTACCGTACGCGAACTCGGGACTGGAGCTCAACCATCTCGTGGCACAGTGGAAGTGGCTCGGTGTCACGCCCACCGAGGATGTCCTCGGTAACGAGGCGGCGATGCTCTTCAGCCTGACGAGGCCGGCCGGCCCCGAGTACTGGCTGGGCTTGAACAACTTCTACGTCATCACCCGTTACAACCGAAGCTCGTACTACGCGATGGCAGTGCACGAGTTGGGGCGAGAGATCCGGTCCCTTCGCGAACAAGAGCAGAGCGCTCCGGCTCCCTGATCATTTTTCGCACTCGACCCGCTTATAGAGTGCGATCTGGCTTCCATACCTCGTGACTCTCATGGCGGCGCGCCACCCGACGTAGAGTTGCTCAGCCACGATCGCCGCCACCACCAGCGCGGTCGTCGATCCATCGAATGCGGGGGAGATCGTGAGATAGAGCAAGAGAGCGACGCCGCCCAGCAGAGAGATGGAGACGGCCAACCCCACCGCTCGAATCGGGTTCTTGGCCACAAAACACAACCCGTGCCATAAGGACCGCCGCGTTCTCCTCTCCCCGGTGAGGACGGCGTGAATGCGTGCGTAATCGAAACAGATTCTGAAAAAGAAGAGAGCGATGAATATGGCCCCCACGCCGACCCAGGTCCCCCAGTAGGAGATGTACTGATACGGATCGGGGCCGAAGACGAGTCCCTCGATCCACCAAACGCTCAAAGGGGCGAGCGAAAGCACGGCGAGAAGTAGCGCGCTCCAGAGGGTCAGTCTGAGGAAACGGCCGTAAAACGTCGCCGCTCCTCGCCAAAAGTCGTCGGCGCGGTAGCCTTCCTCCTCAGCCAGAATCGCGAGTGCGCCCCCCGACAGGAAGAGGGACACCAAGAAGAAAGCGATGGACCCGAACGCGAGCATGACCAGGAGCGCGGGTGCCCCCTCGTGGTTGGCGGTCACGAGCTCGGCCAAGAAATCCGCGCTCATTCCGAGGGCCAGCTCCGAGCCCACCAGGGAGTGGCCCGCGAAACCCATCAGGACGTTTCGCAAGGGGAGCGCCACCGCCAGCGCGAGTACGAAGCTTGCCAGGTAGAGGACGAGCAGCAGGCGCTTGGTCGACCAGGTTCGCGTCAGGCCCCATTTCAAAGAGGTCAGGATCATTTGGGGCTCGACGAGGCTAGAGAGCCAGAAGGTCGAGTAAGCATTGCCACCAGAACGTCCAACGCGCGACCACCTTATTGATGCCCAACCGCCGGGGCTCGAGAGTTCGGCTGTTGTTGGTGTAGTTCCGGTCCAGGGGAATCTTCTTGTCCGGATCGACCGTGGCCGATGACAAGCGCACGGGCTTGAGGTAAGTGAGTTTTTTCCAGGGGTCCTGGCCATCCCAGCTTTCCCGGATCACCTCACCGTCATCGAAGACGATTTCGACCTCGACCGGAAATCGGAACTCTCCCAGACGACGAATGCGGACCTCGTTCTCAAAAAGACTAGGGGCATCCGCACCCGTTTCTTTCTGATCGGCCTCTTGTTCAAGTGCTTCGGTGACGTCTGTTCTGGTTGGCTCGTCGACGTCGCGGTCGAAGCCGTATCCCGCGTCGACCGTCTCGTTGCTCTCGACCGCCGAGACGGAGTAGTCCAGAGCGGCGTTGGTGAAGAGCGCCTGATCGAAATACCAGCTCAGGTCTTCGCCGGCGACGTCGCTCATGACCTGGATGAAATCCGCCGTCTTCGGGTGCTTGAAACGCCAGCGACTCACATAGGTGCGCATCGCCTCGTTCATCGTCTCCGGACCCAAGTAATTGCGCAGCGTTTTCAGGATGAGCCCCGGCCTCGCGTACGAATTCACCGCGTAGCTCGAGGGAGTGTAGTACTCCCACGCCCTGCGATAGACGGGATCGGTCATGGGATTTCCGATGTGTTGCACGCGCTGTAACTGCTCTTCCGTGATCCTGAATCCGAGAAGGTCGATCACGTTCCCGCCAAAATGATCTTCAAACACCCGAGCCTCGGTATACGTATTGATGCCCTCGTCCAACCAGGCTTCCTCGAATTCGTTGTTGGCGAGCAAGTGATACCAGTAGTTGTGTCCGAACTCGTGAATGATGGCCAACTCGAGGATGCGCAAGCCGGCCGGAAGGTTGTAATACGTTCCGGCGGTGATGAGCGTGGGGTACTCCATGCCACCGGAGCCTTCCGCACCACGGCGCGGATCCACGACCGTCAAATTGGGGTAGGGATAGTCGCCGTAATGGTCCTGAAAATACTCGACGGCCAGTCTGGCCGCCGCGACGTGCCGCTCTCCCTGCTCGGCATGATCGGGTTGGACGAGGGCGCGTATTGCGACGTCCTGCGCTCGGCCTTCGAACACCAGAAACTCCGGGCTCACGGTCCAAGCGAAGTCGTGGACGTCTTCCGCGTGGTAGTAGTGTGTCGCCGTGCCATCCCCGTTATCGATCACCTCGACTTCTAAACCGGTGGCGCCCACGACGAAATCGCTCGGCACCGTCATGCGGACGTCATAGACCCCATAATCGGCAAAGAACTCGGAGGTGTAGTGGAACTGGTGGGCGTTCCATTCCCCGCCCTCGTAGACACCGATCTTGGGAAACCATTGTCCGACGAAAAAGTACTCCTCCATGGCCCCGGTGCGCGCAAGAGGGGGAGTGGGCAGCTGAGCTCGGAAATCGATATCGAGCGCGACGGCTTCCCCGGGTGCCAGGGACTCCGGCAGAGGAACCCGGAAGATGGTCTGGTCGTGCGGATTCCCATCGTCCGGCCGAATAAACTCTATCTCCTCGGTAAGGTCGGCGGCGGGCGACCTGGAATTGATCGGGAAGGCACGACGCCAATCGGTGCTCGCAGGTCGATATGCGCGATAAGCGCGAACGTGCTCTCCGAGCGTCTCGTCGAGGGAAGAGAGCACGAGGCGCTCGACCTCGATGAACCCCCACCCTTCCTCGTCGATGGCGTAGCCGCGCAGGGTGCCAAAGGACTCCTGCATGAACGTGGTGCGGGAGTTACGAAAGGCATTCAGATAGAGATGGAACTGGAGCTCTCCGACCGCTTCTCCGGTGAGGTTGTACCAGACCAGTGACTGGTTGCCTTCCAGGGTCCGGTCGGCTGGATGGAGAACGACGTCGATCCGATAGTTGGCGATGCGGGGGCTGAGAGGTTCTTCGAAGAGAACGGGCGGGATCTGGCTCTCCAACTGACCGTGGGCAGGTGCGGCGAGCAGCACCAGAGACAGCAAACTTGGCCTGATTCGAGACCGACGCATGGACATCTAGTCGATGTATTTCAAGCCGGAGCCGGTATTCAAAAGCACGATCGTCTCTTCTTTGTCGACCCAGCCGCGCTCGAGGAGCGTCTCGAGCGCGACGAGGCAGGCGGCTCCCTCGGGGGCCGCGAAGATCCCTTCCGTGGTGGCGAGGGTTGCCACCGCTTCTTCGATGGCCTCATCCGTTACCGCAGCCGCCGTGCCACGGCTTTCCCGGATGGCCCGCAAGATTAGGAAGTCGCCGATGGGACGTGGCACGCGGAGCCCGGAGGCGATCGTCTGCGGGTTCTCCCACGCCTCGGCGCTCTCGGCCCCCGACTCGAACGCGCGCACGATGGGCGCGCAGCCCGTCGACTGAACACTGACCATGCGCGGCCGGCGGCTATCGAGCCAACCGAGCGCTTCCATCTCCTCGAAGGCCTTCCACATTCCGATCATTCCCATGCCGCCGCCGGTTGGGTAGAAAATCACGTCGGGGAGCCGCCCGTCGAGCTGCTCGAAGATCTCGTAACCCATAGTCTTCTTACCCTCGATCCGATAGGGCTCCTTGAGCGTCGAGACGTCGAACCAACCGAACTGACGGCTGAGCTCCTCCGCCAGGCACCCCGCATCGGTGATCACTCCGTCCACGAATCGGATATCGGCTCCGTAGGCCTCGCATTCGGCGACGTTGGCGCGTGGCGCGTCGCGCGGCATCACCACGTGACAAGGAAGACCGGCCCGCGCGGCGTAGGCCGCCAACGCTCCACCCGCGTTCCCCGCGGACGGGATCGCGAGCTCTTCGACGCCGAGCTGCTTTGCCATCGAAACGGCCAAACACAACCCGCGCGCCTTGAAGCTGCCTGTCGGGTTGAGAGATTCGTCCTTGACGTAAAGGCGCGTGGCGCCGAGGCGTCGGCCCAATCGAGGGGTCGCGACGAGCGGCGTCCCTCCCTCACCCAACGACACACGGTATTGCGGATCCGCAACCGGCAGCATTTCCTCATAGCGCCATAGGTCCCACCGTCTCTCCCGAAGGAGCGAGGGGTCGCCGAAGATTGCCGCCCCCTTCTCGAGGTCGTAGCGAGCGAGCAGAGGCGAGCCGCAGAAGCAGAGGCGGTGGGGAAGCGCCGCTTCGATCTCGCGGTGGCATCGCGAGCACTGGAGGTGAGTGAGGAGGGTTGGGGGCATGCGTGAGACGCGGGCGCGAATTCCTCCCGAGCCCGTCAGACCTTGAGCAGATCCTCCTCCTTGTTACGCGCTAGATCGTCCACGATCTTGATATGCTCGTCGGTGAGATCTTGAATCCTCTTGAGTGCGCGCTTTTCCTCGTCCTCGGAAAGGTCCTTTTCCTTAAGCATCTTCTTCAAATGGTCGTTGGCATCGCGGCGCACTTGCCGGATTGCCGTGCGCGCTTCCTCGGCGACCTTGCCCACGTGCTTAACGAGAGCCCTGCGTCGCTCCTCGGTGAGGGCGGGAATCGGAATCCGTAGGATCTTCCCATCGTTCGCCGGGTTGAGATCCAGCTCCGCGGAAAGGATGGCCTTCTCGATAACCGGCAGCAGGGCGGGCTCCCATGGCTGCACGGTGATGAGGTTGCCTTCCGGGACCGCTAGATTGGCGACCTGGTTCACCGGGGTCGGCGTGCCGTAGTAGTCCACGGTGACCCCGTCGAGGATGGCCAAGGAAGCGCGGCCTGTTCGAATCGTCACCAACTCGTCCTTCAAAATCTGGATCGACGTGTCCATGCGTTTCTTCGCATCGTCGATGATTTCCTTTGACATGGTTCCGACCTCCTTCAGAACCTGCGCCGCGCCGGCGCTCGGCGGATCAGCTTCGGACCATCGTGCCGATCTTCTCGCCACAGACGACGCGCTTCATGTTGCCAGGATTTCTCACATCGAACACGATCAGCGGAAATTGATTGTCCATACAGAGGGATATCGCCGTCGTGTCCATGACCTTGAGCCCTTTTTCGATGACCTCGAGATACGTGATGGTCTCGAAGAACTTGGCATCGGGTTCGCGCTCGGGATCGGCGGAGTAAATACCGGCGACCTTGGTGCCCTTGAGGATGATATCCGCTTTGATCTCCATGGCTCGAAGAGCGGCGGCGGTGTCCGTCGAGAAATAAGGGTTGCCGGTGCCGGCAGCGAAGATCACGACGCGGCCCTTCTCGAGATGGCGGATAGCGCGTCGACGGATGAACGGCTCGGCCACCTGGCGCATCTCGATCGCAGACAAGACGCGGGTGTGAGTCCCGAGCTTCTCGAGCGCGTCCTGGAGAGCGAGCGCATTGATCACGGTGGCCAGCATTCCCATGTGATCCGCGGTCACGCGATCCATTTCGCGAGCCGAAGGCGCAATTCCCCTGAAGATGTTGCCGCCGCCGATCACCGCCGAAGTCTCGACCCCGAGCGACTGCACTTCGTGGATCTCGCGGGCCATCATTTGGAATATCTTGGGCTCGATCCCGAACTCTTGTCCCCCCATCAGAGCTTCGCCGGAGAGTTTCACCAGCACGCGTTTGTAGATGGGCTTCTCAGTCGGCATCGTTCGTATTCGCCCGGGGGGTAAGTTGGACCGCCCGCGCGGGCGGGAGGCACCAGTCTATATCGGTTCGCCGCGCTCGAACCTCGCGAAGCGGCGGACTTGGATGTTTTCCTTGAGGATGCTGATCAGCGAGGTGATGTGCTGCGCGACCGTCGTGTCCGCGTTCTTGATGAAGGGCTGCTCCAGCAGGACCGCCTCGGAGTAGAACTTCCCGAGCTTGCCTTCGACGATCTTGTCGATGACTTGGGCCGGCTTACCGGAGGACTCCGCCTGGCTCCTCAGGATCTCGCGCTCCTTGGCCAGAACCTCCTCGGGTACGTCCTCCCGCCGCACGAAACGTGCCGGGGCGGGGCTGGCGGCCGCGACCTGCATCGCCAGATCCTTCACCAACTCCTGGAACTGGGGAGTCTTGGCGACGAAGTCCGTTTCGCAGTTGACCTCGATGAGGACCCCGATCTTGCCGCCGTGAACGTAGGAACCGATGAGGCCTTCGGACGTGGTGCGTCCCGCTTTCTTCTCCGCGGCGGCCTGTCCCCGCTTGCGAAGGATCGTGACCGCCTCGTCGACGTCTCCGTCCGCATCCACCAGGGCCTTCTTGCATTCCATGAGACCGGCGCCCGTTTTTTGCCTCAAGTTCTTGACTTGTTCCGCCGATATGTCGCTCAACCGATTCGCCTACTTTCTCCCAGTACGGGTGATTCTAACCCCGATCGTGAAATCCGTCGCGAGCGTGGATCCGAGACGCCGGGACCCGCCCTCTAACCTGCAAGACGAGCTAGAGTATATGCAGGGCAGACAGACCACTCAAACGACAATTAGGGCGCGAACTCGAGCGGATTCGGTCAGGCGGGAGAAGAAGCTTCCTGAGTAGGTTTGGCTCCCTCTTCTACGTCGGCGCTTGCACTCTCGGTGTCATCGGAATCCACCGCGTCTCCGTTTCCGTCAGTGGAGAAGCTCTCACGCATCTGCCGACCCTCGATGATCGCGTCGGCCAGGCGTGACGTGAAGAGCTTGATGGCGCGGAGCGCGTCGTCGTTGCCAGGGATGACGTAGTCCACCATGCCGGGGTCGCAGTTGGTATCCACGATCGCGATGACCGGGATCCCGAGCTTGCGCGCTTCGTGAACGGCGATCTCCTCTCGATTCGAGTCGATCACATACACCGCATCGGGTAGGCGGTTCATGTCCTGAATGCCGCGTAGGTTCTTCTCGAGCCGCTTGCGCTCTTTTTCCAAGCGGGAAACTTCCTTCTTGGAAAGCTCGTCGAAACGACCCTCGGTCGCCATCGCGTTCAGCTCGCGCAGGCGGGCGATGCTCTTCTGGACGGTGACAAAATTGGTGAGAATCCCGCCCAGCCAACGCTGGTTGACGAAGAACATCTCGGCTCGAACGGCTTCTTCGGCCACGACCTCTTGGGCCTGCCGTTTCGTACCGACAAAGAGAACGGTCTTGCCCTCCGTCCCCAGCTGGGTCGCGAACTTCAGAGCCTCGCGAAAGAGCCGCAGTGTCTTTTGGAGATCGACGATGTATATCCCGTTTCTCTCGCCGAAGATGTATTCCTTCATCTTCGGGTTCCACCGCTTGGTCTGGTGTCCAAAGTGAACACCCGCCTCGAGCAGCTCTTTCATCGAAATCGAAGTTGATGCCAAGAAAGGATCCTCCGTCTTGCCGACCTAGCGCTTCGAGTACTGGAAGCGCTTGCGCGCACCGGGTTGGCCGTATTTCTTGCGCTCTTTGATCCGCGCATCTCTGGTGAGGAAGCCAGCCGACTTCAGGCGGCCCCGGAGCTCCTGATTGAAGTTGCAGAGCGCGCGGCTGAGCCCGAGCCGCAGAGCCCAAGCCTGACCGCTGAGTCCGCCGCCCCGAGTCTTGGCGTGGACGTCGAAGTTGTCCGAGGTCTCGGTGAGCTGGAGCGGCTGCTTGACGACCATCTTGAGCGTGTCGCTCGGGAAGTAGTCCTCGAGGGCGCGTCCGTTGACTTGGACCTGCCCCTTACCCGGCCGTAAGAAAACGCGCGCTACGGAGGTCTTCCTCTTGCCCGTCCCGTAGTATTGAATCTGATTCGTAGCTGCCAACTTTTCCTTGCTCTGGGGTTAAGCTTGCGTTCCGGCGCTCGGTTTTCCGGCCGGGGAAGCCACCTTCGCGCCTGGCTCCAGCCGTTGCGGCTGCTGCGCCTGATGCGGATGCTCGGGTCCGGCGTAGACTTTGAGTTTTCTGAACTGCGCCTTGCCGAGTCGGCTCTTGGGAAGCATCCCCCGCACCGCCTCTTCGAGGAGTCTTTCCGGATGTCGCGCTCTCACGTGCTCGACCGAGAACTGCCGAATCCCTCCCGGGTAGCCCGAGTGTCGCTGGTACTTCTTGTCCTGCTCCTTCGCGCCGGTAAGACGCACCTTGTCGGCATTGACGACGATGACATGGTCGCCGGCATCGAGGAAGGGAGCGTAAGAGGGTTTTTCCTTGCCGGTCAGAATGCGCGCGATGCGGCTCGCCAGTCGCCCGAGAACCTGCCCCTCGGCGTCCACGACGAACCAGCCACGCTGAATCTCCGCTTTCTTGATGAACGACGTTTGCATTCCACCTC
>JBOGJF010000091.1:0-2941 GCA_050747785.1 Vicinamibacteria bacterium | reverse complement strand
AGTATCCGCAATTCGGATCGTGACGCGTTCCGTGCGCGACGCCCGCCACCATGTTGGCTAGCCCCGCCATCTTCACGTCCATCACGAGCTCCGCCTGCTCCCGAACAATGTGCAGATTCCTCGCTTCGAGCGCAGCCAAGTCCTGCACGGCGCGGCGTGCCGACCGCGCCAAAAAGGTGAGGAAGCACCCGATCAGCGCGATGGCGACGACAGTCAATGCGATCTCCCTGGCGCTTACCTGCTCCGGCGCAAAACCGCGAACCGTGTCTGCGGTCAGCGCCACCCGTGGATCCCGAAGTACGAAGGCGAAGAGCGCCAGGTTCCAAACGATCGAGGCCACGGCCATGATGGCCGGATACAGCGGCCGCAGGGCCAGCGTGTTGATCGGGCGGTGATGGACCAGATGAGACCGCGAGCCTCGCGCGCACGGAGCAACTGTTCGGCGATCTCCTCGGGTTCTGAGGTCCCGACCCGGCACATCGCGGGGAGCATAGCCATCGGGCGAAACACTACAACGGGACCCTGCCGCCACGCGAGGGGTTTGTTGAGCCGCGAAGTGCTGTGCTAGCATCGACTTCCGTGCCAAATCCGCCTGACGGACCCAATGCGACCCTTCGTCGCGTGACGAGCTCGGGCATTCCCATCGAAGAGGTCTACACCCAGGATGACCTCGAGGGATGGGATCCGCGGCGCGACCTCGGCAAACCGGGCGAGTTACCCTTCACGCGCGGCAACCATGCGCACGGTTACCGCGGCCGCCTCTGGACCATGCGGCAATACGCAGGCTACGCGACCGCCGAAGAGTCCAACCGCCGCTACCGACACCTCCTCGCTCAAGGGCAAAGCGGTATTTCGGTCGCCTTCGATCTGCCGACCCAGATCGGCTACGACTCCGACCATCGCTTGGCGCGAGGAGAAGTAGGCCGGGTGGGAGTTGCCATCGACTCTCTGGAGGACATGGAGACGCTCTTCGACGGCATTCCTCTCGAGCGCGTGTCGACGTCGATGACCATCAACGCCACCGCCGCGATCCTTCTTGCGTTGTACGTTGCGGTGGGCCGTAAGCAGAACGTTCCCTTGGAGAAGCTCTCCGGTACCGTGCAAAACGATCTCCTCAAGGAATACACCGCGCGCGGAACCTACATCTACCCACCCGCCGCCTCCATGCGCATCACCACCGACATCATCGCCTTCTGCGGTGAATCGGTGCCCCGCTTCAATCCCATCAGCATCAGCGGTTATCACATCCGCGAAGCGGGCTCGACGGCGGCGCAGGAGCTGGCGTTCACCTTCGCCAACGCCATCGAGTACACCAAGGCGGCAACGGCTGCTGGCCTGGAGGTCGACGACTTCGGCGAAAGGCTGTCCTTCTTTTTCAACTCACACCGCAACTTCATCGAGGAAGTTGCGAAGTTCCGGGCCGCCCGGCGACTCTGGGGTAAGATTCTTCGCGAACGCTTCGGCTCCAAGAATCGGAGAGCTCAGATGCTGCGTTTCCACACGCAAACCGCCGGCTCGACGCTCACCGCTCAGCAGCCCAAAGTCAACGTCGTGCGCACGACACTGCAGGCGCTAGCGGCGGTGCTGGGTGGCACACAGTCGCTTCACTGCAATGCCCTCGACGAAGCGCTCGGGCTTCCGACCGAAGAGACGGCCGGACTGGCTCTCCGCACGCAGCAGGTCCTCGCCTACGAGACCGGCGTCGCGGATACGGCGGATCCGCTCGGAGGTTCCTACGCGATCGAATCGCTAACCAACGCGATCCAGAGGGAGGCCGAGAAGCTCATCGAGGAGATCGACCGCCGGGGCGGAGCCCTGCGCGCCATCGAGTCGGGCTGGATCCAGGGGGAGATCCGAAACGCCGCGTATCGGTTTCAGAAAGCACTCGACGCGAAGGAGGCGACCGTCGTCGGAGTCAACGCGTTCACGTCGGATGAAAAAGTCCCGGTGGAAGTCTTCTCCATCGACCCTCATGTCGAGGCGGAACAGACGGAACGCTTGGCCGCCCTGCGGAAGCGACGCAATGCCAAGGAAGTCGCCAAGACTCTCGAGGGCGTCGAGAGGGCGGCACGAACAGACGCGAATCTCATGCCGCCGATCGTGGCCGCGGTCGAAGCCTACGCAACGCTCGGCGAGATCGCGGATCGACTGCGCGCTGTTTTCGGTGAGCACAGAGGCGTCTGACCGACTCGTTAAGAAGATCTTGGCTGACTGACGCCAGAAAGAGAACCGCGAGGAGCGTCTGACGCGCTCGATTGTGATATCTCGTATATTGACGCCGAACAGCAAAACAACACGCCAAGGAGGTAAGCACACGCCATGGACTGCCCGATATGCAAGAGGGATCATCCGGAAACCGACGCCCGAGCGCTATCGATTCTGAGCGCCACGCCGCGCCGCCTGGAGAAGCTCACCTCGACGCTCTCTCCGAGAAACGCCGCCGCCCGGCCGATGCGCGGCAAGTGGTCGGCGAAAGAGATCGTCGCCCACCTCAATGATGGTGAGATCATCTATGGGATGCGTTACCGCCGGATTGCGGCCGACCCCGGGGCGCCGTTGCCTGCCTTCGATCAGGAAGTGTGGGCGAAAGAGCTCCAGTATCCCAAACAGCCGCTCAAAGCCAATCTCGAGAGCTTCGTAGCGCTGCGAAAGCAAAACCTCGCGCTGCTCAAGGTACTGCCGAAAGGTGTCTGGAGTCAGGTTGCCGCGCACCCGGAGTACGGAACGCTCAGCTTGCGGGAACTGGTCGTCCACCTCGCCCATCACGATCGCAGCCACACATCCCAGGTCGAACGGATCGCCTCCGCGCTCGGCGGGAACCCGAAAAAAGGAAAGTCCCCGAAGAAACGCCGGAAGGTCGCGCGAAAGGCTGGGCGCAAACGGAGTCCTCAACCCGCCCGCAGGCGCGGAGTCGCCGGAGGGCGTGCCGCGGGGGTAAGGC
>JBOGJF010000090.1:0-6298 GCA_050747785.1 Vicinamibacteria bacterium | reverse complement strand
CTCCTGGGAGGCATCGAAGGCATCCGCTTCCAGACGGTGGGGCGCACGGTTTGGGTGGAAGGAGAAGTGTTGACCGAGCGTGATCTGGAGCGCGTCCAAAAGGTGTTGGACGGCTATCCGGAGGTTCGAAGCCTGGTGGAGCTGTCACCGGTCACGCAACAGATGCTCGATGCCGCCGCGGCGGAGGCCACGAAGACCGTTCAGCTCGACGTGACCATCCTCGAGATCGACAAACGCTATCGTCGCGATCTGGGCATCCGGTGGTCGGGCCAGATCACGCCGGAATCGAGGTTGCCGTTCGAAGGCTCCGACATCGGCCCGATCACCGGCGTTATCGAGGATTTGTTGCCCCAGATCAACTTCCTGACGGTCACCGACAAGGCTCGCGTGCTCGCGACACCCACGCTCACCACTCAGAGCGGACAGAGAGCAGAGCTCTTCGTGGGTGGCGAGCTCCCTATCCCGGTCAGCCTGGGGGGCGGCGCGGTGAGCGTGGAGTTCAAGGACTTCGGCGTGAAGCTGGAGTTCGAGCCGGTCGTCGACTCCCAGAACAACGTCAATACGGGCATCTACGTCGAGCTGAGCAGCCTGGGCGGGCCGACGGTGGAGGGCGTGCCCGGACTCCTGTCCAATCGGCTCGCCACCAGCGTGTTCGTCAAGGAAGGCCAGAGCATCACGCTCGGGGGGCTGATCAAGAGTGGAGAAGCGAGAAACGTGGACAAGATTCCCGGGCTGGGGAACATTCCTGTCTTGGGCCACTTCTTCAAGTCCACCCGATTCCTGAATGACGAGACCGAGATGCTGGTCTTCGCGACCCCACAAGTCGTCGGGACGGCGGAGGCCGGCTCGACCATTAAAGAGCGGGTGCAGTCGGATTTCGTCGAATTCACCGAGCTCGGGGCCGCTGGAGCCCCGAAGCCGGATTAGCAGGCTGATGAAAAACGAGGCAGCCTGCGCGACCGGAGGGAGCCCGGCCCCGGAGGGGCCGATGAAGGGCCGAGCCGCGGGGGTGGGGCCCCGCGGCACTGATGCACTAGAGAGGAGCTTCGCGCCTTGGGGACGATCCTGAGCATCTATTCCCCGAAGGGGGGCACGGGAGCGACACTTCTGTCCGTGAACCTGGCCGTGTCTCTCCTGCGAGAGACCCGGGGCACGGTCGCTCTGATCGAGGTCGCTTACCCGATACCCGGCGACGTCGCACTCCATCTCGGACTCGATCGACCGAGAGCGGTGGGCGACGTCGCTCCCGTGTTGTCTCGGCTGCAACCGGCTCTATTGCGAGGCTACCTGACGCATCATAGCTCCGGGATCGCGGTCGTGCCTTCGGTGACGGACCCCCTCCAGGCCAAATCGGTCTCCCCCGCCCAGATCATCGACTTCACGCGGCTCGCGGCTCGGGCCTATGACTTCGTCGTACTCGACGTTTCCTCGCAGTTGCCTCTATCGGAGGTCGATATCTTCGAGCTCTCGAGCGCGATCGGGCTGGTCATGACGCCCGACGTGTCGTCGCTCACCCAGACGCAAAGTGCCATCCACTACTTGCAGTCCCTTCACCACTCCCGCGACAGGATGCGGCTGGTGCTCAACCGTTATTCGAGGAAGATGCCGTTCTCTCCCGATGGTATCGAAGAGAACGTGGGTTTACCCATCTCGCTCTACCTCGCCGATGATCCGGACTTGATAAGGTCGTCGCTTGCTAGCGGCACGCCCTTCGTGATCGGCTCCCCCCGCCACCCGGTGAGCAAGTCTTTGGACAAGTTCACGGCGGAGCTAGTTACCGCGGTCAGGTCGGGGGTGCTTCCGCCCGCGGGACCGGACCGCCCGGCGCAGTCCCCCCCTTTCGGCAACGTCACCCATCTCCACCCTCGCTCCGGGGACTGGTCGAGCGCCAACGACGCCCGCGATATCAAGATCCGGGTGCACCGACGCTTGGTGGAAGAGATCGACCTGAAAAAAGCCGACCTTCACCTAGCCAAAGACGCATCGAAGGCGGCCGAGCTCCGCTCCAAGACCGAGGTCAAGATCGTCAGCCTTCTCGACGAGGAGGCGCCCCATCTCCAGGGCCGCGACCAGCGTAAGCAGCTCGTTCGAGAGATTCTCGACGAGGCGCTGGGGCTCGGCCCGCTGGAGTCGCTTCTCCGCGATGACGGAGTCACCGAGATCATGGTGAACGGAATCGATCACATCTATGTGGAGAGGGCCGGCAAGATCGTTCTCACTCCGCTGAAGTTTCTCAGCAACGAGCAGCTTCGCGGCGTGATCGAGCGGATCGTCACACCCCTCGGACGGCGGATCGACGAGAAGTCCCCCATGGTGGATGCCCGTCTGGCCGACGGATCGCGGGTGAACGCGATCATCCCCCCGCTCGCTCTGAACGGCGCCTGTCTCACCATTCGCAAATTTTCCCGCACGCCACTCAACGTTTCGGATCTCGTCACTTTCGGCTCCTTCACGCCTCAGATGAGCCGTCTTTTCGAAGCCGCCGTTCTCGCCCGACAAAACATCGTCATCTCCGGCGGCACGGGAGCCGGCAAGACGACTCTCCTGAACGTCCTTTCCTCCTTCATTCCCGCCGGCGACCGCATCGTCACCATCGAGGATTCGGCCGAGCTTCGGCTGCCGCAGATCCACGTCGCCCGCCTGGAGTCGAGACCCCCCAACATCGAGGGCGAAGGCGCCATCACCATTCGCGACCTGGTTCGGAACGCCCTTCGCATGCGCCCCGATCGCATCGTGGTCGGTGAATGTCGCTCCGGAGAGGCGCTCGACATGCTGCAAGCGATGAACACGGGACACGATGGCTCTCTCACCACCGTTCACGCCAACTCACCGCGGGATGCGCTGGCGCGGCTCGAGACGATGAGCTTGATGGCTGGCTTGGATCTTCCCGCCAAGGCGATCCGCAACCAGATTGCTTCCGCCGTCGATCTGGTCATCCAGCAGAACCGAGCCCCCGACGGTTCCCGGAGAGTCACCCACGTGAGTGAAGTCAACGGAATCGAAGGCGATGTCTTTACGATGTCCGACATCTTTCTCTTCAAACAAACGGGAACCTCACTGCACGGTAAAGTGCAGGGCCAGCTCGTACCGACGGGAGTCGTCCCGAAGTTCGTCGAGTCCCTTCAGGAACGGGGCATCACGGTTCCCCGAGAAATCTTCCTTCACCAAACTGCTTGAGGGACGGATCTTGGAGCTCTTGACGCTGGCGCTGGTCGGAACGGCGGGGGCCCTTACCGCTTGGACCGTGGGGAATCCGGCCGTCGCCTGGTGGGAGCGTTATCTCAATAAGTGGGGCCGCTGGATGCACCTCGAGCTCAGTGCCATGCACCGGCCGGTCGGGATCCATCAGTGCCGGCAGATCTTGACGGCCTCGGTCGGAATCCTGTTCGTTCTCAGCTTCCTGGTCAACTACAGCCTCGTCTTTGCATTTCTCGCCGGCGGGGTCGGCTTGCTCGCGCCACGCTGGATCATCGGCTACCTTCGACAACGTCGCTTCAACCAGATCAACGACCAGCTCGTCGACACCCTGACGCTCATCGGCAACGCCCTGCGATCTGGATTGAGCCTGCCGCAGGCCATGGAGCTGCTCGTCAAAGACATGAAGCCGCCGATCTCCGAGGAGTTCTCGGTGGTCCTGAAGGAGACCAAGCTGGGAGCGCTTCTCGACGAGGCCCTCGGGCATCTCGCCGAGCGCGTGCCGGTCGCGGATCTGAAGATGTTGGTCACGGCCATCGTGACGCTTCGCGAGACCGGGGGAAATATCACCGAGGCCTTCGACTCGATTGCCAAGACCATCGCCGAGAGAAAGAAGGTCGAGGGCAAGATCAAGGTTCTCACCGCGCAGGGCATGACGCAGGGCGTGCTCACCTGCGCGATACCACCGGTCTTGGCGGTTGGGTTCTTCTTCCTCGATTCCAATCTGATGGCTCCCCTGTTTACGACACTTCTCGGGATCATCATGCTCGCCATCGCGGCGGCTCTGGAGGCGATGGGGATTTGGATGATGCTGAGTATCGTGAGGATCGATGTCTGAAAAAGGCGCAGGAGCCCTCGAGTACCTGATGCTTTTGGGGATGGTCGCCGCTCTGCTGATCTTGAGCCTCGGCTTTTTCTATTCCCGCGAAGACATTGAGTCTCTGGTGGGAGCCTGGGGACAGGCGCTTGCCGAGCAGGTGGCGGGCGACCGGATCGGGGCCTCGGAACCCCATTGGGCCGAGGACTGATAAGACGATGATGCAAGCAGCGGTTCTCGAGCCTCTGGCGCTGGTCCTGAGTTTCGCTTTCTTCAGCGCGGTCGGCTACCAGATTCTTCCCGACTTCAGGCGCCGCGCCACGCTCGCTCAGCTGGGACGTGCGGCAGGGAACGAACCCTTACGTTCTCCCCTCCTCCGGATATTGAAGCCTCTCCTCAGCAGCCAGGAACACTGGTTTCGAGGCCTAAGGCTCGCCGCCTACCGCGGCCGCAAGGAGAAAGAGATCGTTGCCGCGGGACTGAAAGGCTTGCTCAGCGTCGACGAGCTACTTGCATGGAAGACGATGTTCGCCATCGTCTGGCCCTCGTTCATTGCCTTGATGTTCGAAATGGCGCGGCAGCCGCTCGTTTTCATCGCTTTGGTGGCTCTGTTCTCGGCTTTGCCGGACTTTCTATTGAAAGACATGGCAAACACCAGAAAGCAGCAGATTCTGCGGGCTCTGCCGTTCGCGGTGGATCTACTGACCCTTCTCGTGGAAGCGGGCCTTGATTTCTCCGCGGGCCTGCGACGGGTGCTGGACCGCCTGCCGCCGGGAGCCCTACACGACGAGCTGGGCATACTGCTCCGTGACATTCGACTGGGTACTCCTCGCTCGGAGGGGCTACGGGCCTTGTCGAATCGCTGCGACATGGTCCAGATCAACTCGTTCACCGGAGTCCTCATTCAAGCCGATCAGCTCGGAGCATCCATCGGGCCCGTGCTTCGCAGCCAGGCGGATCAAATGCGGACCGAGCGTTTCCAGTCGGCGGAGAAAAGAGGGGCGCAGGCGGCGACCAAGATCTTGTTCCCTCTCATTCTCTTCATCATGCCGGCGACCTTCATCATTATCCTGGGCCCCATCATCCTGCGATTTATTCAGGGAATCGGATGAGGCTTCGAATCTGGAACCACCGCAACGGCAAGTTCATCGCCACCCGCGCGACCGTTGCGATCGGCTTCGGCGAGCGGTTTTGGGGTCTCATGGGGCGACATCATCTAGACGACCAGGAGGCGCTGTTCATTCCTCGATGCAATTCCATTCACACCTTTTTCATGTTGTTCCCCATTGACGTGCTGTTCCTTTGCGACGGAAGGGTCGCCGCGATGCGGGAGTGCCTCGAGCCGTACCGGATTGCCATGGCGCGCGGCCAAGGCTGCGACGTCTTGGAGCTTGCCTCGGGGTGCTTGGAGCGAAGCGGCACGCGATTGGGAGACCGGATTCGATGGGAAAGAATCTGATCATCCGCCAGGGCGCGCGAACGACCCGGCTCGGAGTGCGGGAAGGCGCGGTTCTGATCGGGCGCGATGCGGACTGCGATCTCTCCTTGGAAGATCAAACGATTTCCCGCCACCATGCCCGACTGGACGTCGCGACAAACGGTGTGAAGCTCGTGGACTTGAACAGCAGCAACGGGTGCTGGGTGAACGACGAAAGAGTCAGCGAGCGGGTGCTGGAGCCGGGAGACGTCATCCGTCTGGGAACGATTCGGATGACCATCGAAGACTCGCCGGCGGGTCGTCCGAAGGCGTCCGAGCCCGTTCAAGACGAAGACGCGTGGCTGTTCTTTTCCGTGAGTCCGGGCCCTTCGATGGGAAGCGGCGTCGTCAGCGGAACCGAGGACACGCTGCCTTTCTTACCCGCCTCCAGCCTGGGGTTGCAACCCGATGCGTTGCCGCCGCTCCAACCTCCGCAGGCCGTTTCGCACCGCGCTCCCGACCCACCGGCTCGCGTTCCCGAGAAGAGGCTGAATTGGTTGGATGAAGCCGCCCGACGCACCGCCGCGTGGTCCTGGTCTACCAAGATCGGCTTGACCCTCACGCTCCTGGGCCTGCTCGCCTACGCGGGCGTGGCGTGGCCCTTGGTGAAAGCACTCCGGCGGTCGTCGACCGAAGATTTCCTGCGTCGCGGCCACGCCTTGGCCAGGTATCTCGCCGCCGAGAACGAGCACCTCTTGGCGGAGGGCCGGCTCCAGGAGCTCTCGGTCGAGGGGCTTTCCCGAGAGCCGGGAGTCAAAGAAGCCCTCATCCTCGGTTTGGACGGCAAGGTGCTAGCCCCATCCGGCTAC
>JBOGJF010000089.1:0-4346 GCA_050747785.1 Vicinamibacteria bacterium | reverse complement strand
GCTCGAGAGCAAGCTGCCCGCGGATGGAGAGGTTCGCCGGATCGACCTTGATGATGCCGTGCTTGGGAGGGCCGTTCTCGGGATCGGTGAAGTAGGCCGCGTAGAGCATTCGGCCGTCGCTCGTGATCTGGTGGAGCGCCCCGAGGTTGCTGTACTCGTGTACCTCGAGAACGCGCATTCGCTTTCGATCGATTCGCATGATGGCCGAATCGTTTGAGGAGGCAAAAAGCTCCCGGTGCCAGAGGACCACGGACGGAGCATCCTTGGGAGTCGTCACCGCGCTCACGGAAAGAGGAGTCTGGGCAGAGGTCTCCGGTGTCCGCAAGGCGAGGACGAGAGCGAGGCCAGCGCCAGATGCAGTGAGAAAAGCGCGAAAATCCTTGTTTCCGGTGCGCACGATGGGGAACCTGGGACCCCGAGACGCCTGGAGTGGAGCGGTGGTTGTGCTCGGGGCAGATTTATTCTATCGGAGCCGCTCGCAGCCTTCAAGCAAGGTCATCTCTGGATCGCCTCCGCGAGCCCTGCACCGCTATCGGCGGCGACCGAACGCAGACTGCTCCCCTGAATCTAAATCACCGTCGTCCTACGGGCGCTCGAGGGCTGACTGCGGTGACGTCACGGAACCCGCGCGACGGTCAGGACGTCAACCGATCGCGCGCCGGCACGAAGAAGCCTCAGCGCGCATGACTCCACCGTGGCACCGGTAGTGAACACATCGTCCACCAGCAGCAAACGCTTCCCAACGAAACGAGCCGGAAGACGGGCGCGGTAGGCTCCTGCCGCGTTCTTGAGCCTCTCTGCCGCGCTCAACCCTGCCTGCGGCGGACGCGACACGACCTTGACTAGAGCTCGGCAGCACGGTTTGCCGGCCGCCTTCGCAATCACCTTGCCCAGGAGCTCCGCCTGGTTGAACCCGCGCTCTCGTCGTCTCCGCCGGTGAAGCGGGACCGGAACGATCGCCTCTCCCGCATCCAACTCACCGGTGCGGATCCAAGTGTCGAAAGCGAGTCGCCCGAGCGCCGACGCCAACCGAGGCCGACCTCGAAATTTCAACGAATGGAGTGTCTCTCTGAGCCCTTCTTCATACCTCCCGACGGCGCGGGCCCGGCGGAACCGTCGCCCCTTGCGACAAGGTCCGCAGAGCCCTGCTGCGACGCTCGGCGGGTAAGGGAGCCCGCAGCGGCCGCAATAAGGTGGTCGAATGAAGGGCAAGGAGTGCCAGCAGGTTCCGCAAATCGGCCGCTCCAGAGGCCACTCCAGACACGTCTTGCAGACGATGCATCGGGAGGGGAGCCCGAGTGCCACCAGACCACCGAGGACATGACCCAGAACGCCGGGCATGGCTGAAATCGGGGCTGGAACAGGATTCGGGCTAGGTGCTGGACCAGGTGGGCGCGGGCAGAATGGAAGGCTCCGGTCGCTGGGCGGCGCGGACGTCGAGAGAAACCGTATCCCATTTGCCGCAGCGCTCGCAGTAGTCCCGCCACTCGGCGTAACGCATTTGGCAGGAGCCGCAGTTGAAATCCTGCATCAACCCACCCACCTCGCCGAGCACGGTCTTGCTCTTGCTCAAGGCCTCTTTGAAGTCTCCCTTGCTCTCGAGGACCCGCGCGATGTAGACGTGCAGCGCCGGTAGGCCGCTCACCGTATCCTCGATCAACCGAAATTCCTTCAACGCCTCATCCAGCATGAAGAGACGATAGTACAGCTTGCCCAGGCAGTATCGCAGGGGTGCTTCGTTCTCGGAAAGCAAGATGGCCTGCTTCCAAGTTCCGATGGCTTCTTCCGGCTTCTCGATCGTCAAATAGTGGTTCTGGATGGCAGCCAGCAGCTCCGTCGAGCCGGTCGCTTCGTAACCTTTGCGCCACGTCGCCAGCGCCTCCTCCGCGTTCCCGCTCTTGAGATGGGCTTCACCGAGCTTCAAGTGGGCAGGCACGAACTCTCCGTCACGCTTCAGCACCGACTGGAAGGTACCGATGGCTTCCTTGAGCCGACCCTTTGCCAAGTGTTCCCTGCCCACCTCGAAGCGGATCCCCATCCACATCATGCGGGCTCTCTCCTTCTCGGCAGTCAGGGTGACCATCTTTTCGATCTTCGGTTGCAGCTCATCGGCGGCCGCCCAATTCTTCTGTCGGATCTTGAGGTCACGCAGTTTTCGATGCGCGGAAACGGTGGTCCGTGGATCGATCTGGATGATGCGTTCTAGAACTCCCTCCGCGCGCTGCCAGTCGCCGAGGTGGATGTAGACGTCGGAGAGCGAGTAGAGAGCCACCAAGTGCTCGGGCGCCTCCGCAATAGCCCGCTCCAGGGATTGGGCCGCCTCACGATGCCTCTCGAGCGGCTGCAGGCTGTCGCCGCGTTTGATAAGGGCGTTCACATGTTCCGGCTCCCTGGCCAGCACCTTGTCGAACTGGACCACCGCCTGTTCGAAGCGGCCGTTGACCATGTCATCGAGTCCGTGCAAATAGATATCTTCGGTCCTTTCGTGTGCCCGGTGCAGGCGGCGCGCCCGAAAATCCCTCGCGAACCGCCGCGCCCCTCCCGCGATGTCGAAAAGCAGAATCAAGGCCGCGCCTGCTCCGAAGGCGCCCAGAAGCGCCATCCACAGCTCCACGTTGAGGGTCTGCACGAAGGCCAGGCTGATTTCCACCGGATCGCGGTTCATAGCGATGGTCGAAGCCAGGAACCAAACGAGCCCGAAAATCAGCAAGAAGCCAATCAGGGTCCTAAATCGCATCTTCGCTCCCGCGAACCTTCTTCTCGATCAGTTTAGTCCATTCCATAGCGCCGGCGCTTCTCCCAAAGTGCCTTCCTGCTGATCCCAAGGATCTTAGCGGCCCGCGTCTGGTTGCCCCGCACATGACGCAACGTTCGCTCGATGTAGTCTCGTTCCACTTCTGCCAGAGTAGGTCGGTCCTCGCTTCCCAGCCGAAACGTGACCGAGGGACTGTCCAAGATCGAGCCGGGCAGGTGCTCCCGCTCGATGCGGGTCCCACGAGCCATCAACCCGGCCCGCTCGATCACGCCCTTCAGCTCGCGCACGTTGCCCGGCCAAACGTAATTCTGCAGAGCTTCCCGCGCGTCGTCGGAGAGCTCGCGCGGAAACTCGTCGTAAAGACGCTCTCCTTCTCGTTTCAGAAAGTGCTCGGCCAGGGGCACGATATCGCCCCGGCGCTCCCGCAGGGGCGGAAGCTGAATCCAGAATACGCTCAGCCGGTGGAACAGGTCGCGGCGGAAAGAATTGCGCGCCACCGCTTCCATCAGATCCGCCGTGCTCGATGCCACGATACGCGCGGCCAGCGTGAAGGTCTGGGTTCCCCCCACGCGCTCGTAGGACTTATCCTCGACGATGCGCAGGAGTTTAGCCTGGAGCGCAGGCTCCGGCTCATTAATTTGATCGAGAAAGAGCGTCCCCTGGCCGGCGAGCTCCAGTTTGCCTAGCTTGGCATCTCTCGCTCCCGTGAAGGCGCCTCGTTCATAGCCGAAGAGCTCGCTTTCCATGAGCTCGCCGGGAATGCTGGAAAGATCCACTTTGACCAACGGTTGGTCGGCCCGCTTTCCCCAGTAGTGGAGTGCACCAGCGGCCAGATCTTTTCCCGTGCCACTTTCACCGGAAAGCAAGACGTTGGTCGGGGCGTCCGCGAGCCGCTGGAGCAGGGCCACGATCTCGACCATCTTGGGATCGCGGGTGATGAAAGCGCCAGCAAGTCCACGGGCCGCGCCACCCTTCGTCTCCGTCGCTTCCGACATCCGCTCCTCGCCTCAGCTCGCGATCGCAAGTCGCTTCGCGTCTCCCCAAAGGCGCTCCAGGTTGTAGTACTCCCGGCTGGGGGGGGTAAAAACATGAACGACGAAATCCACGTAGTCCATCAGGATCCAATCACCACGAGGATAGCCTTCGACATGATTCGGTTCGACGCCTTTCTTGGAGAGCCCTTCCTCAATGGCATCGGCAATCGTCTTCAATTGGCGGTTCGAGTTGCCCGTCGCCAGGAAAAAAAAGTCGGTAAAGCTCGCCAAGCCTCTCAGGTCCAGCACCACCAAATCGCTGGCCTTCTTGTCTTGCGCGGCCTCGATCGCCGCCCGGAGGTCCGTTCCAATGCTCCTTAGTGTCAGTTTCCTCGCCGTCAAGAGTCGGACGACCTTTCCTGATAGAGACGATGTTCCACGATATAGGACTCCACTTCGGGCGGTAATAAGTAGCGAACCGAGCGTCCCGCCCGAACGAAAGCCCGGATCTCGGTGGCCGAGATATTAAGTGTAGGCACACTGACCAGGTAGATGGACGGCCCCCGGTCGCGAGGCGGCGGGGCCCCGTTCCGGAGCTCCACCAGCCGGGATCGCAG
>JBOGJF010000088.1:0-2620 GCA_050747785.1 Vicinamibacteria bacterium | reverse complement strand
CTTCCTGCGTGTTCAAGACTACGACCGAGATCTTCGAGCTCTCGGTCTCCAGGATCACGACTTGGACGGAGTACCGCATCTTCGTTCCCTCCGGGTCGCGGCGACGCTCCTCTCCCAGTGGGTTCTTGCCTATCTGTTTCTCCCCCCGATACTCATCGTGGGCTACGCGGCCAACGTCCCCACGGCGCTTCTCGTCACCGCCATCGCCAAGGCAGCGTCGAAAGCGAACAAGGATGAAGCGTCGATGAAGCTCCTCGTGGGTGCGGTCGCCTTTCCACTGACCTGGCTCTTGATCGCCGTGCTCGTGGGCGGAGGCGTGGCGGTGCTTCACCGCCTCTACCCCACGATCCCAAACGCGCCGTTTCTCACTGGCCTCGTCGCGTTCGCATTGAGCGCTCTGGGCGGCATCGTGGCCCTCCACTACCTCCGCCTGGTCCGTAAGACTTACCGATCCATCGGCGTGACGCTCACGCGGGCTCGGCGCTCGCACGCGCTCCAAAGACTTCGCGGGCAACGGAGCGAGCTCTACGACGCGATGATCGCTTTGGCAGAAGGGCTCGACCTTCCGGGAATGGTCACCACCGACGGCCGCGTGGCTCGCTGAACTCGCAGGCTGATGAAAAACGAGCCAGCCTGCGCGACCGGAGGGAGCCCGGCCCCGCCGCCGTCCGCAGCGAGCCTGCGAGCGGAGGACGCGAGCGAACGAGGAGTGAGCGAGCGTTTGAGGGAGGGGCCGATGAAAGCGCGAGCCGTGGGGGTGGAGCCCCACGGCACTGATCTACACTAGGGCTTTGGGCCTGCAGAAAAAAGCGTAGAAGGGAGTCCGGATCATGAAAAAGCTCATCCTGATCGTTCTTGTCCTCATTGGTCTCATGGCAGTTGTTGCGTTCGGAATCGGAGCCCTCATCGCCGTAGGACGGCAACTCGCTCTGAAATCCGTTCCCGAGAGCACGATCCTGCACGCGAACTTAGAAACGAGCTTGGCAGAGCATATTCCGGACGATCCCATCGCGCAGCTCGTCACCGAGGGACCCCCCACCGTCCTCGGGATCGTCGAGACCCTGGAGGTCGCCTCGCAGGATGACCGTATCGCGGGACTCGTCGCACGGGTAGGCGCCGCCGACATGAGCATGGCCCATGTCCAGGAGCTCCGTGATGCGGTCCTCCATTTTCGCGATAGTGGGAAGTTCGCGGTCGCCTATGCCGAGACCTTCGGAGAAGCGGGCCCGGGAAACGCGGCCTACTACTTGGCGACGGCCTTCGACGAGATCTACCTGCAACCCTCGGGGGATGTTGGGCTCACCGGGCTCGCCGCCGAGAGCCCATTCCTGCGAGGCACGCTCGACAAGCTCGGCATCGTCCCGCGCGGCGATCATCGGTACGAGTACAAGAACGCGCTGAATGTCTTTACCGAGCGAGAATACACGGCTCCCCACCGCGAAGCGACGCTGGCGCTGGTAGGCTCATTCTTCGAACAGATGGTGCTCGGCATTGCCGAGGCGCGCTCCCTTCCGGCGGATGACGTCCGCAGGCTCATCGATCGTGGCCCCTTCTACGGCCAGGAGGCGGTCGATGCGGGTCTGGTCGAGGGCCTCGCCTATCGAGATGAAGTGCTCGATCATGCGAAGAAGACTGGTGAGGATGCCGAGCTACTCGGTTTGTCCGACTACCGGCAGCGAGCCGGCCGACTGTACGACCAAGGCGAAACGATCGCCCTCATCTACGGCGTGGGCAACGTCGTGCGAGGAAAGAGCGAGCTGGATCCTTTCTCCGGTGGTACTACGATGGGGTCGGACACCGTGACCGGCGCTTTTCGCGACGCGATCGAAGACGAGGACGTGAAGGCGATTCTCTTTCGGGTGGACAGCCCGGGCGGATCGTATATCGCCTCGGATACGATTTGGCGGGAGACGGTGCGAGCCCGCGAGGCCGGAAAGCCCGTCATCGTGAGCATGGGTTCGGTCGCGGCTTCCGGCGGATATTTCGTCAGCATGGCCGCCGACAAGATCGTGGCCGAGCCGGGTACCATTACCGGGTCCATCGGGGTTCTCTACGCGAAGTTCCTGACCGAGGACTTTTGGGAGAAGACCGGGATCTCCTGGGACACTGTTGAGACCAGCGCCAACGCCAACCTTTGGAGCGGTTTGGATGACTTCACACCCGAGCAGTGGACGCGCATACAGGATTGGCTCGATCGCATCTACGAAGACTTTACCAACAAGGTCGCCCAGGGAAGAGCGCTTTCCAAGGAGAGCGTGCTCGAGGCAGCGAAAGGGCGTGTATGGAGCGGCGAGGATGCCAAGAGGCTGTCCCTGATCGATGAGCTGGGCGGTTTTCGCCAGGCGATCGCCCTCGCCCGCGAGGCCGCCGGGG
The DNA here is from genome assembly GCA_050747785.1 of Vicinamibacteria bacterium. Taxonomy (GTDB): domain Bacteria; phylum Acidobacteriota; class Vicinamibacteria; order Marinacidobacterales; family DATDRI01; genus CBDANW01. The sequence goes on along the minus strand of JBOGJF010000088.1, from coordinate 247 downwards.
TCGCGCCGGATGCGCCCGTTCGGTTGAAAGTCTTTCCCGAGGAGAAGCCCCTCTGGCAACGGTTACTCGAAAGGAGCTCACCGAGCGGCGACGCACGGGTCGCTGCTCTCGCGCTCGGCCATCTGGGCAAGCTCGCGCGGCCGCTCCTCGAGCTCTCTCGACGTCTTGGACTCGCATCGGATCAGGGAGTCTTGAGTTTGCAAGAAGATCTCCTTCTTTCTCATTGAACGAGCACGAAGGGTCAATC
>JBOGJF010000087.1:0-2162 GCA_050747785.1 Vicinamibacteria bacterium | reverse complement strand
GCCGTAGAGAGTCCGGGATGATCCAGAACGAAGGTCGCCCCGTCGATGACTTCCCCCAAGTTATGGGGCGGTATGTTCGTCGCCATGCCGACCGCGATGCCGCTCGTCCCGTTCACCAGAAGGTTGGGAACAACCGTCGGTAGCACCGTGGGCTCCTCGACGTTGCCGTCGAAGTTCGGCACGAAGTCGACGGTATCCTCATCCAGATCCTGCATCATGCCCTCGGCCAGGGCGGTCAGCCTGGCCTCGGTGTACCGGTAGGCAGCGGGAGGATCCCCGTCTACCGAGCCGAAGTTCCCTTGACCCTCGATCAACAGGTAGCGGAGGTTGAACGGCTGCGCCATGCGTACGAGAGTGTCGTAGACCGCGGCGTCTCCGTGGGGGTGGTATTTCTTCAACACCTCTCCCACGATGCCGGCGCACTTGGAATACGGTCGATTCGAGAGGAGCCCCTCACGGAACATCGCGTAGAGCACCCGGCGGTGAGCCGGCTTCAGACCATCGCGGACGTCGGGGAGCGCGCGGCCAATGATGACGGACATCGCATAGTCCATGTAGGACTTTTTCATCTCGTCTTCTATGTTGACCGGCAGCTTCTCTGCCGCTATGACCATTTCGCTCTCCATGTTCGTTCTCGGGTTACGTGCTCACCTGCGGGTCTCTTGGGCGGGTAGAGCAGGTGTTTGGCATCGGGAAGGCGTTACCGTTCTCGGAAGACGGTCCGCCTGAGCCGCCGTCACCCGCGCTAGATGTCGAGGTTCTGTACGTCGAGTGCGTTTTCCTCGATGAAATGGCGTCGCGGCTCCACGGCATCGCCCATCAGAACGGTGAAGATTTCGTCCGCGAAGACTTCGTCGTCTATCTTGACCTGGAGCAAGACCCGGGTCTCCGGGTTCATCGTCGTATCCCAGAGCTGATCCGGATTCATTTCGCCGAGCCCCTTGTACCGCTGAATGTGAAGCCCCTTCTTCCCCGCTCCCAACAGGGTCTGAATGAGCTCTTCCCGCGACTCAAGCGTTTGATCCTCTGCCTTCTGATCTTTCTCGGCACCGGTGACCTTGCCGTCGGTCGTGACGATGAGGGGTGTGCTCTCGAAGGGCTCGATTTCTCGGTAGAGGCTGAGGAGTGTGCGGTACTCGGCGGCGGTGAGAAACTCACGGTCGATGGTCGGCATGAAGCGGTCGGTCCCACCGTTCACGCCGTGCGGCACGATCTTGAAGAGGTTCTGCTCTTCGTCGCGCACCACGGTGGCGTCCCGGCCTTGCTGCCGCAACGGCTCGAGAGCGTCCTCGAGCCATTGCTTGTCGGCGAGGATGCCTTCGTCCGCCCCCACCCTCAGAAACTCGACCAGGAGCTCGGTGGGATAGCCCCGCCGTGCCAGCAGCTCCAAGTGCTTGCCGTACGCGATCAACTGCTCGAGGCCGCGGGCGAGAGCGTCTCCGGAGTATTCCTTCCCCAGCTCCGGGATAGCGACCTTGCGATTCTCCGCTGCCCGCGCAATCAGGTGCCGATCCAGCTCCCTCTCGTCTTTGAAATACACCTCGCTCTTTCCCTTTTTCACTTTGAAGAGCGGCGGCTGGGCTATGTAAAGATACCCGGCGGTAATCACCGTCGGCATCTTGCGATAGAAGAACGTCAAGAGAAGAGTCCGGATGTGGGATCCGTCGACGTCGGCGTCGGTCATGATGATGATGCGGTGATACCGGAGCTTCGACAAATCGAATTCTTCTTCGATCCCCGTACCGAGGGCCGCCACCATCACCTTGATCTCTTCGTTCTCGAGCATCTTGTCGAGACGCGCCTTCTCCACGTTCAAGATCTTGCCCTTCAGCGGCAGGATAGCCTGGAAGCGTCGATCGCGTCCTTGCTTCGCGGAGCCTCCCGCGGATTCCCCCTCCACCAGGTAGAGCTCGGACATCGCGGGATCTCTTTCTTGGCAATCTGCGAGCTTCCCCGGTAGTGACGTGTCTTCGAGGGCACCCTTCCGGCGGGCCAGGTCCCGCGCCTTGCGCGCCGCCTCCCGCGCCCGCGCGGCGTCGACGACCTTCGCGACGATCTTGCGGGCAACCGGGGGGTTCTCCTCGAGAAACCGCGAGAACTCCTGGTTCACCAGGGTCTCGACGAAACCCTTGACCTCCGTATTTCCGAGCTTGGTCTTCGTC
>JBOGJF010000086.1:0-13061 GCA_050747785.1 Vicinamibacteria bacterium | reverse complement strand
GCGAAGGGCTGTACCGGCACGACTACCTGGGACATTCGGCCTACGTGTTCGAGGATCAGCTGAGGATCCTGTGGCAAATGCGCGGGCCCGGCGTTCCTCAGGGTGAGATCGTGGACAGCACGCCGGTCATGATGATGGACGTGGCACCCACCCTTCTCGACCTCATCGGCCTCGCCGTTCCGAGCGGCGTGGAAGGGCATTCCTTGGTCGAATGCTGGCGAGGCGGTGATTGCCCTGAACGTAAAGAATGGTGGGCGTACGGATTGAATCACGCCAACAACCGGCTCGCTGCCGCCGCCGGCTACAAGTGGCCTTATAAATGGATGTGGAAACGCCAGCTGGGCAAGGGAGCCTATCACCTCGGGGACGACCCTTGGGAGAAGAACGACTTGCTAGGGCCGCCGCCCCACCCTCAAGAGCTCGTCGACCTGGCCCGCGAGTTCCAGGAGCTTCGGCCGAACCTGGCCTTCCGGCTGACCCACCGGCATCGTGTCGCCGGCCACGCCGACCAATTGGAGATGTTGAAGGCCCTTGGCTACGTCGGCACGAATGACGAGCCCTGAGAACACGAGGGGTTTCCTACCCCGATTCAACCCCGCACCTAGACGGGTTTTTCCCACACTCGACGCTTCTACCGCCGCCACCGGCCTGCCGTCCCCATCGCGTAACTGAAATGGAACCAGCGAGTTAGATAGTGGGACCGGGGGGCTGGGTTATTTCGCCCCCGAGGGCGTTATCGGCATCATTCTTGTATTTAAAGAAGACGGAAAGGCACAATCTTGGACTCCATTATCGTCGGCCTGGCCACGCTGCCGCTGTCCCTGGGTCTGCTCTACGTTTGTACGCGTTATATCTCACTGAAGGCCACCCTCGACATCGTCAACTCCGAGCTAGACGCGCTCACGCGCCAAAAGGAGGACCTGCTTCAGGGCCTCGAGCGCAAGGAGTTCTTGAGCCGATTCGTCCGCGAGCTCCCTCTTCTCACCGAGCAGCTCCACACCCGCGTGCAATCCCGACGCATTCCCGACATCCTGATGCAGGTCGTGATTCGCAGCTTGGAGCCCCGGCAAGCCCTGGTTCTGCTGCGACGCCGCAGCGCGCATTCGGATCCCGGTCGCACGGCTTGGTTGACTGCCGCGGCGGTTCACCCGAAGGGCTCCTTGAGGGAGGGAACGGAAGTCCCAATCGGCGAGGGAGAGCTCGGGTTCGTCGCCGAAACGCAGCTCACGATGGTGCGTGATGACTTCGAGCGAGAGACTTCTCTCAGTCGTTCCCGGATCAAGGGGAGAAACCTCCCGGGCTTCCGGTCGGACATCGCGGCGCCGATGGTCTTCGACGGAAAGACACTCGGGGTGGTCGCTATTTCCGGGACCCCCTATCAAGGTGCTGACGCCAAGAAGGCGATGTGGCTCATCGCGCAAATCGGAGCGGTCGCCCTTCATAATGCCGAGGCATATAGGCAAATGAAGGACACGGCCGACGTCGACGGCTTGACCCGCGTTTTCAACAAGCGCCATCTCCTGGCCCAATTGAGCGAGCACATCTACCAGGCGCAGAAGAACCTGACCAACCTGTCCGTCTTCCTCTTCGACATCGACAACTTCAAGAACTACAACGACGTGAACGGTCACGTCGCGGGGGACAAGCTGTTGAAGGAGCTAGCCAGCTTGGTCAAGGAGAACATCAGGGAAGAGAGCATTTTCGGTCGCTTCGGCGGGGAGGAGTTCCTGCTCATCCTTCCGGGATCGCCCAACCCGGAAGCGATGGCCGTGGCCGAGAAGCTGCGCGGGCTCATCGCGCAACAGGATTTCGATTTCGCAACGAATCAACCGCTCGGTGTCGTGAGCGTGAGCGGCGGCGTGGCGACTTATCCGGCCGACGCCATGGACAGCACGAGCCTTCTGCGGCGCGCGGACGAAGCGCTCTATGCGGCGAAGGGTCAGGGAAGAAACCGTGTCCTTCCGGCCGAGAAGAATTACATCTGCGAGAGCCGGGCGACGCCCAGACGTGCGGCGTCAGGGGAACCGCTGTCGGATCCCAATATCCCAAAGCTCTCCGGCAACACCCGTTACGACCAGACGATCATCAGCGAGCGGATCGAGGTCCCCGACAAAGAGCCCTGGGAGGCTTAGACCGGGAGCCCCCGCTGCTTACCGGGTCTCCACTTCCACCTGCTGCAAGGTTTTTAAGATGCGCGCCTGGAGCTCCCGGGCCCGTGCCAACACCTCGTCGACGTCGACCGTCGTCACCTCCCGGTTGCGGACCACGAAGCGTCCTCCCACCAGCACGCTGCCCACGTCTCCACCCTTGGTGACATAGACGAGATGGGAATAAACGTCGTAGAGCGGCGTAAGCTCCGGCACGCGCGCGTCGATCAAAACGATATCCGCGAGCTTGCCCGGCTCGAGCGAACCGATGTCGTCTTCGAGACCGAGTGCCCGCGCTCCCCCCAGTGTCGCCATCTCGAAGGCCGTCTTCGCCGGCATCACCGTGGGGTCCAGTTTCACCACTTTGTGTAGCTTGGCCGCGGTGTCCATCTCCTCGAACATGTCGAGGTTGTTGTTGCTGGCCGGCCCGTCGGTACCCAGCCCCACGTGGACGCCGGCGGCCAAGAGCTCGGGCACACGGGCGACGCCCGATGCGGTCTTCATGTTGCTTTCCGGGTTGTGAGAGACTCCCGCACCGCCCCTGGCGATCCGCTCGATGTCGGAATCGGAGAGCCAGATCGAGTGATGCAAGATCGTGCCGGGTGCAAGAATGCCCGCCTCGTCGAGGGCGGCGATGGTCTCTTTGCCCAGAATCCCTTTGACCTGTTCGTTCTCGGTAGGCGCCTCGACGGCATGGATCTGAAAGGGCACCTGGTATCGACGGGCGAGCTGGTGGGCACGCTCGACGACCTCGAGTGACGTCGTGTAAAGGGCGTGGGGCGCGACCGAGGGGATGACGCGCGGATGATCGCGGTAGCGGAGAATGAAGGCTTCCGTGCCAGCGAGCGCTTCTTCCGGCGTCTGGTAGTCCGGGACGGGAAACCCGATAATCGTCTGACCCAGCACACCGCGCAGTCCCGCCTCATCGGTGGCTTTCGCTGCTTCGTCTTCGAAGTAGTACTGGTCGGTGAAGGTGGTCGTGCCGCTTCGCGCCATTTCGATGCATCCGAGAAGAGTTCCCCAGTAGACGAACTCCGGAGAGACGTTCTTTGCTTCGGCGGGAAAGATGTAGTCCTCGAGCCAATCCATGAGCTTGAGGTCGTCGGCGATCCCCCGGAGCAGGGTCATGGCAACGTGACCGTGTGAGTTGACGAGGCCCGGGATGACGAGGTAGCCGGTGGCGTCCACGGTCTCCTTCGCGCTCGGGACGACCACGCCGGCGGCGATCACGGCTTCGATCCGGTCACCGCGAACGACGACGGACCCACCTTCCAGGACACGGCGATCCGCATCCATGGTCACCACCGTGCCGCCGCGGATAACCAGATCCGGGGTGGCTTCGTCGACCGGGGTAGAGAGTTGGCAAGCTCCAAAGCAGAGAAGCATCAATAGAGACAATCGAGTCCTGTTCATTCGGGTTCCTATCAATGCCGCGGGGCCCCACCCCCGCGGCTCGCCCTCCGGCGACAAATTTAACCTGCGGCCTCACTCTTCGTTCGGCCGCGGCCTCCGCTCGACTGGCTCGCTGCGGCCGGCGCGCGCCTGCGGGCGGGTTGAGGACTCCTCGCGTGGACGCATGCGTAGGGTTCGGAGGCGGTTGATCGCGGCGGCAATCTCGTATTTCCTGGGCCGCGCGAAGCTCCCGGGGTGGTGCCCCTTTCGGTGAAACGGAGAGAGCGCATCGAGGCCCTCACGGTCCATGAAGTCTTCGATGAGCTCTAACACTTCGGGAAGCGTGCGCTCACCATCCATGAAGCGCCCGGAGGCGACATGGAGAATGTGGCCGATGGCTCGCGTCTGACTGGCGTCCACGAGTTGTTCGACGCCTCGCAGGTCGATGGGTTCCCTTCCGAACAGTAGGTGGTCGATACCCTTGGCGTCGATCTTGACGTCGCGTTTCCCCCGGGAGGCGTCGAAGCTGCGCGCGACCGGCACGCGTCCAAAATCACGTGGTAAAGGACTTCCCGCCTCGACGGCACGCCGGGTGGGTCGAGCCCTCGCGATCTTCTTTGCCTCGGCGGTGACTTCCTGCGGCAGGTAATCGCGCATCAGAATGACTTTGTCGGCCGCGTCGAAATAGTCGCCCGAGCCTCCCATGACAAGAATCGTCGAGACGCCGCGCGCATCGTAGAGCTCGCGAACCCGATCCAGGAAGGATGTAATGGGCTCGAGCTCTTTGTGGACCAGCGCCTGCATCCGGGCGTCCCGCACCATGAAGTTGGTGGCGGAGGTGTCCTCGTCGAGAAGAAGCGTCGTGGCCCCCACTTCCACCGCTTCGATGATATTGGTCGCCTGGCTCGTACTCCCGCTCGCGTCGTCGGTCGAGAACGACTCGGTGGCTTTGCCGAAGGGCAGGTTGCTGATGAACGGGCTGATGTCGACCCGCTCGACCCGCCGGCCGTCCTCGGCGCGGATCTTAACCGCGTCGCGACTGGTGACCACGTACTCGCGGCCGTCGGCTGGAACGTGGGGGTAGACCCCGCGCTCGATCCCCTCGAGGAGTGTCGATTTGCCGTGGTACCCCCCGCCCACGATGAGGGTGACGCCGCGGGGAATCCCCATTCCGCAAAGAGAGTTTTTCGAGCCCACCGGGTGCGGAACCGAAACGCTCACGCGAAGGGAGTCCGGAGACCGGAAGGTAACGGCCTCGCGTGCGTCGAGCGGCCGGTCGCCGATACCGCTCTCCCGCGGCAGGATAGCCCCGTCGGCCAAGAACGCGACGAGCCCGAGCTCATCGAGCTGCCGGCGGATGGATTCTTGATTCTCCACGCACTCGACGAACGCCTGAGCTTTTGCATGGGGCAGCTGGCTCCAAACCAGGCACGCCTCGACAACCTTGGGCAGCTCGCGGCAGAGAATGGCTTCCGCCTGCCGTCCCAGAATCGTACGCCCTTCGGCGGGAAGCCCGACCTCGACACGCGCCTCCACCCAATCCGGGGTTACGACCATGGCCGTCCGCTCCAATACCTCTTGGCCCCCGGCGTCGATGGTCACCATTCCGCTCTTGCCGGCACCTCGGCGTCCCTGGACTTCTCGCGCGATGGCGCGTTGCACTTCTCGGCACAGGAAGTCCTGGAGGGCGATGCGACGGACGCGATTGCCGAAGAGATCGATCGGAATCCGGGCCAGCGTCTGCGGTGCGCGGAGGCGTATCTTGCTGGGCGCGGCAAACGGATCACCTTGGACATGATCGATGTGGAGCGTGAAGCCTCTGCCCTCGTAGGTGCCAGCGATTTCCTTGTAGGCCTTGTAGCCGCGTCCGTCGATGCGATCGAGCAGGAGGTGGAGATCGTTGAGATTCGCCATGAAGACCAGTCTAATATGTCAGGCGTCACTCGGCCTGGTTGCTGCTATCAAGTGAGTCAGACGCGCTCTCGCTATGATGTTTGGCGTCACTCGGCCTGGTTGCCGCTATCGAGTGAGTCAGACGCCTCTCTCAGCTCGGAATCCTCTTGGACGGCAACTCGACGGCCCTCGGCTTCGTCCACTCGCCTCAAGAAGAACAGGCCGACGGCGAAAAAGACGATGAGAGACAGAATGCTGAGACGGCTGCCGCCCGCTAGCTGGCTCACCACGGCAAAAACCAAGGGGCCGATGATGTTTCCGAACTTCCCACCGATGCTATAGAAGCCAAAAAACTCGGACGACTTGCCGCGCGGGACCATCGACGCGTAAAGGGAACGGCTGAGCGCCTGGCTGCCTCCCTGCACGACCGCCACCGCGGTGGCGAGCGCCCAGAAATGCAATGGCGTGGTCATGAAGTAGCCGAGGATCGAGATCCCGGTGTAGACGAGCAGAGCCAGATAGAGCCCGCGCTTCGCTCCGATGTAGGACGCGAGCGCGCCAAAGGCGAACGTGAAGGGGATACCTAGAAACTGCACCAGGAGCAGCGCACCGATCAGATGGGTTTGACCGATCCCGATCTCGGCGCCGTAGATGGTCGCCATCTTGATGATGGTCATGATGCCGTCGTTGTAGAGCCAGAAGGCGATGAGGAAAGTGAACACCTGCCGATGACGCCGAATCTCTTTGAACGTCTCGATGACTCGGTCGAGGCCGACTCGGATGGGATTCATCGAAAGACTCTCGTCCGATTCCAGCCGGCGTGCCGGCTCCCGGACGACGCGGAGCAGCGGAATCGTGAAGACCGCCCACCACAACGCCACGCTGGCGAACGCGACCTTCGCAGCTTGAGTCGCATCGCTAATTCCGAATCTGTCCGGCCACGTGATCCAAGCGAGCTGGAAAGCAAGGAGTAGCCCACCACCCACGTAGCCAATGGCGTACCCGGCGGTCGAGACGCGGTCCACCTCATCGGGGCGCGCCACGTGAGGCAGCAGGGATTCGTAGAACACCTCGGCGCCTGCGAATCCAATGTTGCCAATGATGAAGACGGCGGACACGAAGAGCCAGGCGCCTTCACCGGTGAAGGAAAGCAAGAACGATCCCAGGACTCCCAGCGCGACGAAAGCGGCGAGAAACTTCTTCTTCGCGCCCAGGTAGTCCGCCGTAGCGCCCAGGACCGGGGAGATGATCGCGATAATGACGAGCGCGACCGTTTGGGTGTATCCCCAATAGGCGGTCCGCAGATTCTCCGCGAGCGTTACGGCCGCGTAGCCGTGATAGAAGATCGGTAGGATGGCAGCCATCACCGTCGTCGCGAAGGCGGAGTTCGCCCAGTCATACATGGCCCAGGCGCGGAGCTCGCGCCGGTGAAGTCCAAGCACTTGGAGCCACGGATGGGCCGGGGGATCGGATTCGTCGGGCACGATGGCGGCTATCCTAGCAGATCGCGCCCATCACGCGGTGTGCTGTAGACTGGAGGCGCGATGAGTCGCGACGAGAACGAGATCAAGTGTGGGCGCCGGCGTTTCCTGGGAGCGCTTGGCTCGGGAACATTGGGATGGTGGTTATGGCGCCGGGACGCCTCATCGTCCCACGCAACGCTCGTTCCCGTAGCAAGGGCCCAGGAGACGCCCGCGGCGCCACTTGCCCCCCCTGCTATCGACGGGATGGAGGGAAAAGAGGGTCTCACCGTCCTGAACGACCGCCCTCTTATAGCGGAAACGCCGGTCACGCTCCTGGACGATGACATCACGCCCACGAGCCGGCACTTCATTCGCAACAACGGGCTCCTATCGGAACGTACCCGCTCGCGGGACGCTTCCGATTGGACGCTCACGGTGGACGGAGAGGTCGACTCGCCCCTCACCCTGAGTCTCGAGGAGCTCAAGAGTCGCTACCCTCGTCGCGAGGCCTCCCTGGTGATCGAGTGTGCCGGCAACGGGAGAGCGGGTTTTAACCCACCGACCGCGGGCAACCAGTGGACGCTGGGCGCGGTCGGATGCGCCCGCTACATCGGCGTTCGACTGGGGGATGTGTTGGAGGACGCGGGGTTGAAATCGAGCGCGGTTTTCGTAGCTTACTATGGCGAGGATCTCTCGCTCACCGGCGACCCGAACGAGGTCCCTATCTCGCGCGGAGTCGGTTTGGAGAAAGCGCTCGACGAGCACACGTTGCTAGTGTGGGAGATGAACGGAGAACCCCTGCCATCCCAACACGGATTTCCGTTGAGGCTCGTCGCTCCCGGCTCGCCGGGCTCCGCCTCCGGAAAATGGCTCCGGCGTCTTTGGGTCCGTGATCGCGTCCATGACGGTCCCAAGATGACCGGATACTCCTATCGAGTTCCCGAGCATCCGGTGGCGCCTGGTACGCCCGATACGGATATCCCTGAATCGGAGATGAAGATCATCGAGGCGATGCCGGTGAAGGCGATCATCACGTCGCCGGGAACCGGCGTCGAAATTCAGCTTGGGCAGCCGCTTCGCCTCCGTGGGCACGCCTGGTGTGGTGACGGGCCGGTCGACGCGATGCACGTGAGCTTCGATTTCGGGGCCACCTGGATTCAGGCTTCGCTCGCCGCTCCCGCAAACCCGTTCGCGTGGCAACGATGGGAAGCGGCCCTCGAGTTTCCGGGTCGTGGGTACTACGAGATCTGGGCCCGCGCCACCGATCACCGAGGCCGCCAACAGCCGATGGTGATTCCCGGCTGGAACCCGCGCGGGTATCTCAACAACGCGATGCAGCGTATCGCTGTCCGCGTGATCTGAGTCATGTGATCTCCGGCGATGCGTTACGTCATCCTTCTCGTGATCGCCACGCTCCTAGTCGCGGCGATCGGGTTCTTCGCCTGGCAAGGGTTTCGCCCGTCGTCACCCATGCCGCCGGACGTACCGGTTCAGGGCCTCATGCCGGGTCAGGGGAGAGGGCTGGTTTTGACCCACTGCGGTGTCTGTCATTCCCCGGCGCTCGTAGCCTCCTTCAGGACCACCCGGGAAGGCTGGGACGCGGTCATCACGCGGATGCAGAAGGAGGAGGGCCTTTGGGGCTTTACGACCGAGGATCGGGAGGCGATCCTCGACTATTTGGCGACAACACAGGGGCTCGTGGGCTCTGGACACCTCCCTGAAAGCCCCTGGGCTCAACCACTTTACCCTCCCAACCCCATTTGGTAGCCGACTCCATCGGCCTGATTCCCATAAAGAGTTCCAAAAAAGGTAGTTAGAGGCCATAACCTCGAAAATCGTTGAAAAAGAGCGGTTTGACGAACCGGCCGGGGGAAGCGATAATGAGTTCTCTCAACCAGTTCAGCCTGCGCTGACTCGGTCCCCGGAAAGCGGCCGGGACGGCTCCCCAAGGAAAAGCACGATCGCAGGCATCGACTCCGACCAAGCCCAATACCTGGAGGTTCTGGATGGCAGCTCGGACCAAAGAGGAAGAAAGTAAGGTCTTCAGTCTCGCGGAACGAAAGCCCGTCGAAAAGCTTTTAACACGGCCGCAGAAATCCAAGCACGGTACCCTGTCCCGAAGCCGGAAGTCGCGGTTCGCCTGGCAGCCGGTGGCTGTGGTTTGTCTTTGTCTGCTTCTCGTCACCACGACCGCCCTCGCGCTGTACGCCTTCCATCTGGTCGGCACGCTCCGCGCGGAGACCGATGTGATGATGTCCCGCGTCGAGTCTCGGATGCAGCGGCTCGATGCCGCGGTCCAGTTCGACTCCAAGCGGCAACAGATGTTGCTGGGCATCCGGGACGCGATCATGGAAGCGAATCCTCGCATCGGTCTTAGCGACGCCTATCGCTACTCGGACATGATCTTGAAGGCGAGCGAGAGGTACCCTTCGTTGGAGCCCCTCTTGTTGCTCGCCATCGGTATCGTGGAGAGCGGATTCGATCCCGACGCCGTGAGCGCCGCCGACGCTCGAGGTCTCTATCAGATCTGGCCGTCCACGGGGAGGATGTTGGCCCGGGTTCTCGATTGGGAATACGACGAGGAGATGCTCTTTGATCCCGAGAAGAACACGGAGTTGGCCGCGCTCTACCTCGACATCCTTTTCTCGGCTTACAATGATGAACGGTTGGTTCTCGCCGAGTACAACGGCGGCCCTCTGAACGCGGGGTACTTGCGAATGGGGGGCACGCTCGCCGCGTCCGAGACCCGCGACTACGTTGCCAAGGTTCTCGACGCCCACGAAGGACTGAAGCGAAGATTCGAGCGTGGCAGTGCGATCCATCTGGAGCTGATGCACAGGGATCGGACCCGCAACGACAAGCGTCTCTGGGTCCCGCTCCGCGACGTTCGCCCGGACGTGGGGAGCCAGGCCGGCAACTAGTGTCTGACGGCGTCTGGCCACGCTAATTGGTGCGGCCTCGTTGATTGACGCCCGCAACACGGCTGATGGGCGTCTGGCCACGTTGATTCGGACGATCCCGCTTATTGACGCCCGCGAGGCTTCGGGCCGGGGACTCACCCATTTCCAGTTTCCTCCTCGGCCTCCCAGAAGGTAGAATGGCGAACCCCCGGGCCTCGGGTCCGGGCCCCTTCCAATTCATAATTTTCGGGCTGGCGCTACGTGCCCGTGTCAGTGAGGGGGTTCAGATGAGCGATTTCTACCAAACTGGTCTGGTCACTACTCTGCACCGCTTGGGGCCTCCCAACGCCGAGCGGCTGGACCGGGAGCTCGTGCGTCTGGTGCGCGAGCGACCGGTGGCCCTCGTTCTTCCGTCTCTCTATAGCGAGCTGGAGGGCCCCGCGCTCGGCCACATCGTGGACGAGCTGTGCAAGGTCCCTTACGTCGCTCAAATCGTCATCAGCCTCGACCGAGCGGACAAGAAACAGTTTTACCACGCGCGAGAGTTTTTCAGTCGGCTTCCCCAGGCGCATCGGATCATATGGAACGACGGCCCGCGACTGCGATCCCTCTTCGAGCTGCTACCGAAGCACGATCTCAACTTTGGCGAGCCGGGAAAGGGGAGAGGCGCTTGGGTAGCACATGGCTACGTTCTCTCCCAAGGTCAGGCGAGAGTCATTGCCATTCACGACTGCGACATCCTTTCCTACGACCGCGAGATGTTGGCGCGGTTGGTCTACCCCATCGTCAACCGCCAGTTCGATTATCGATTCTGCAAGGGGTTCTACAGCCGCATCACCGATCGCATGCACGGCCGCGTGACGCGTCTCATGATGACGCCGCTCATTCGAAGTCTGCAACGAACCGTGGGCCCACTTCCATTTCTCAGCTACCTCGACAGTTTTCGATACATCCTGTCGGGAGAGTTCTCCATGGACGCCGATCTGGCCCGCGTCAACCGCATTCCCTCCGATTGGGGACTGGAGATCGGTGTGTTAGCGGAGATCTACCGGAACGTCGCGGTGCAACGGGTTTGTCAGGTGGATCTCGCAAGCAACTACGAGCACAAGCATCAGCCCCTTTCCGAGCAGGACCCGGAAGCGGGACTGATGAAGATGGCGATCGACATCAGTAAGTCGTTGTTCCGAACACTCGCCGGGGAGGGGGTCATCCTGTTCGAGGGCTTGTTCAAGAGCCTGGTGGCGAGCTACAAACGAACCGCGGAGGATACGATCGAGCGGTACCATGCCGATGCGGCCATCAACGGGCTGGAGTTCGATCGCGACCACGAGGAGAAAGCGGTCGAGACGTTCACACGTGCCGTCACGCTCGCGGGGGAAAGTTTTCTCAAGGATCCCCTGGGCGCGCCACTCATACCTAACTGGAACCGTGTCACCGCCGCGATTCCAGGTTTCCTGTCCAGCCTCTCAGAGGCTGTTGAAGAGGACAACAAGGGCTGAGCTCACTCACCGAGCCATCCTCGGCGGGCGTAGACCCAGATTCCCAGCTTCTCGTGCATGATGCTGCTGAAGGCTCGCAGCCTTCCATCGGGCTCGTCCAGCGTCTCTAGATCGAAGCTCCGCTCCACGGACGGGGAGCAGACGACCGTGACGCCCTCGTGCTCGAGTGATGCGCAGGCACGCCGCGAATGGAGCGGAGCCGTGACGACCAGTAAGCGGTTCCAGCCGCGTTCCCGGTAGAGGGCCGCGACGGCAACGGCCTCGGTGCGCGTGTTGCTCGCCTCGCCCACCGACAGAATCTCTTGCTCGATGGAGAGCCCGTCCATGAAACGTCGAGCGGCCTCGGAGTGAGAGGGGAAGGGAGGCCGAAGCTCCGATAGGACCAGCCGTGGCGCGTGTCCTTGTTGCACCAGCTCCAACCCATGGAGCAGTCGGCTCACGGCCTCATCGTCGAGATCCCCGTCCATCTGCAGCCGGGACCCCAGAACGAATACCGCGTCGGCGGTTTGCAAGGCATCACGGCGGATCAGATCCTTCGCCAGCCAAGGAGACAAAGGAGTGTAGGCGACCACGGTCCAGAGCACGAGGAGGCCGGCCGCGCACAGTCCCACCATCCATTTCAGTCGCGTGTTCCATAGCACGGCCCCACCGAAGGCCGCGCCCAGCGTAAACGGTGTTCGGTCGTCCCAGTAAGACACCAGGGAAAGAAGATCCAGGTCTTTGGCGAGCAGACCCGCGAGCGCGCCGACGGCAAAGCCCGTGCCGACACGGCCCCAGGGCGTGCCGACCTTGCTTGCCATCCCGGTCATTCTAGATGGCGGCCAGAGTGGCCGCGACACGAAGGGACAACCGTTCGATTCCCTTCGCGAACGTTCCAGGCGGTGTCAGGAGACTCACCACGAGATACGCTTCATTGGGAAAGTCGAAGAGGTATCCGGGATGGATGAGCGTGTCGTCGGACTCGAGAAGCGCGAGCGCCCATTCCTCCGAGCTTCGCACCTGCGGGCATCGAAGTATCGCGTACCAACCACCTTCGGCGCGTAGGAGCTCGAGCGGGGACGGACGGGGAAGGGCCCTTCGAATATGGGCCAGGTTCTCGGCCAGCCGCACGCGGATGGCTCCTTGCATCGCCGGGGCAAGCTCCAGGAACCGCGCCGCCGCATGCTGCACGGGAGCTCCCACCGAGAGAAAGAGATCGCCGAGCTGCTCCAACCGCTGCCGTGCTTCCTGATGCAATCCTTGCGGACCGCCCGACCAGATCCAGGCCAGCTTCATTTGTGGGAGGGCGGCGATCTTGGAGAGCCCGCTCAAGACGAAGGTCGGGGCGGCCGACTCACCGACGAACGATGACGAACGCGTCGCATCGTCCTCGAAAGCGTAGTCCGCGAACACCTCGTCGACGATGAGGGCAAGCTCCCGCTCCTGACACAACGCGACGAGCGCGTCCCGTTCGGTTTTTTTCACGAAGGAGCCGGTGGGGTTGTTGGGGTGAACCAGGAGAACGGCGCGTGTTCGTGGCGAGAGGCGTTGTCGGATCGTTTCGAGGTCGATGTTCCAGGATCCGTCGTAGACAAGCGGGTATGAGTCCG
Source organism: Vicinamibacteria bacterium (assembly GCA_050747785.1). Lineage (GTDB taxonomy): Bacteria > Acidobacteriota > Vicinamibacteria > Marinacidobacterales > DATDRI01 > CBDANW01. Next base: position 178 of record JBOGJF010000086.1, on the reverse strand, counting down.
CCGCAAGAGATTCGACGCTCGCCAGATAATCGAAGAGCGGATAACTGGGGCGAGGGATCAGCACCCGGTCGCCTGGATCACCCAGCAACTTGAACAGAAAACCATAGGCCTCGCTCGTGCTCGCCGTGAGCATCAGATCCTCGGGGGAGACCTCTTGTCCTCGCCGCCGGTAGTACCT
>JBOGJF010000085.1:0-3000 GCA_050747785.1 Vicinamibacteria bacterium | reverse complement strand
AGCTCACCCTGGCCGGGCCAATCGACCCGGCTGCGGCCGCGAGCAGGTCGAGATCGAGGCGAAGAAATTTGACGAGGTTGGTGAGTGGCGGCGACATCTGACTTAGTCCGACCGGAACGGGCGGCTCGTGCTGGTCTTCATCGAGGCTGCCATCCTGCACTCTGCACAACCATGCGAGGTAAGCCGCACTCAGGTCCCCCTGCAAGAGCTGGAAACGAATCGGAATCAGGGTCGCGAGCCCAGGGCCCTCGCTCCAGTCCTCGTCGTTGCGGTCATCATGGCTCCTGAAGTCGAGGACGACGAAGTCTCCCGACCGGGTGAGCCGTGTGCGACCTCTGCAAAAGTACGGCTTCAGCCCGGCGAGGTCGACGCCTTCGGCCGGCAGCCGGACCATGAACCGTAGGGTCCCCCAGTTGGCGGCGTAGAGATGCGCGTCGTAGTATCGCGGCAGCAGTTGGCCCGCATCAGCCTCCAGCTCGCCCCACTCGTACTCGTTCCAGAAGCGCATCGGCGTGATCTCGGCGCGTGTCGAGATCGCCCGCAGCTCGGCCATCTCCTTGTCCGTGAGCTGACGATCGAGGGCGACGAACTCGTAGGACTGGTATTCGCTTACGGACCGAGCTCCCCGGCGAGAATCTCCGTCACGAACCGTCGGCCACCACCCTCGCTGGTCATCAGCGATCGGATGCGTTCCTTCACAAGGGGGACACGACCGAGCCGCTCGGCGGCTTCCATGGTCGATGCATAGGCGGCCCACACATCGGCGCCCGTGATCTCGTAGCCGTATCCCTGAACGAGCCAATGGAGAGCGAGCAGACCCGCACCGATGGCGAAATCAGGCTGGGTCGTCGAGTAATCCCGGGCCGCGCGTGCAAGCGTCCTCGGGTCACAGGGCGTGCGGCTGGCGAGCGCGAGCGCTTGTTCGAAGAGGCCCGCCTCCTTCGCGGCCGCGAACCACTTGCCCTCCTCTCCCGGCGTCGTTTTTACCAGGTCGGAGAGGACATCGATCGCCGACTTGTGGGGATACTTCGCCGCCACGGCGCGAAAGGTGGCGAGGTACGTTCCGGCCCGATTCGCAGCGAGCCCGTAGCGGGCGTAGGCCTCATCCGCGAGACCCGAAGAGAGCAGGACCTCCTCGCAAGCGCGCGCGACCGGGAGGGAGCCATCGTTCAGGCCACGGCTCTCCTCCGCGTAGCGACTCGCGTCGGCCTTCCTGCCCATGGCGGCGAGGGCCCTCACGCCATACTGGCGATAGTGCCACGTCTTGTATGGAGCGATCTCGAGCAGGGCGAGCACATCCTCGTAGCGTCGAGCCGCGAGGAAAGCGCTCAGGCAATTGGTCGTGCCCTTGAAGAAGCCGCGCAGTCCGGGATCGGGGTTCCACGCCTGCCGCACGATCCCCTCGAGCCGGTCGGCCCATGCGGAGGCCACTTCTTCAGATGCGCAGAGCTCGCCCCAGTGATCTCCGAGCGTCTCGATGTAGGGGATCTCGTCTTCCTGGTAGGCATCCCAGATTCGCTCGAGCCACGCCTCGCGCGTTCCGGCGTCGGCCCGCGCCGTGGCGATGACCGGCACGAGGTCGGCGATCGCATGGTTCACTGCGGTGCCGATCGCTCCCGACGAGCTATCGATATGCTCCAGGGCCGGCGAGAGCCGCTCGAGAAATGTAATGGCCCCCTCGGCAGCTTGAATGGCGTCTTCTTTCGCGACCTTCCTGATCTCGGCGACCGCCTGCCTGATCCGGATGATCGCCGGCCGAGATTTCCACCCGAACGCGTGACGTCGGAAGCGGGCTTTGAACTCCCACCTGTGAACGGTCCGTGGCACCGCTGACATCGTATCTTGAGCCTCGCGCTGCTCCCGCTGGGTTCCTTACCCGTGCTTTGCAGACGCAGCAAGGTCTATCGGTTCGCCCGCAACCGCCGCGTAGAGGACGTCGGGATCCAGATCCGCCCCGTTCGGCCAGACGATCGTGCCGAGCTCCGCATGAAGCCGAACCTTGGCGAACTCCTTCTCGTCCCGGAGAGGCGCGAAGATGCCCTTGAACTCGATCATCTTCCCCAGGTCGAGATCGCCCTCGACGCCATCCTCGAAGCGAAGATGGACCCGATAGCCTCCAAGGGGTCGAACCTCGACAACGTCTTTCAGCATCCGTCACCTCAACGGTTCAATGGGCTTCAAGGGTGCCTGCCCCCGCGCCAGATTCCAGTCCTCCAGTAGTTCGGCCTGGTGGCTGGAAGCCCATTCCATGACGAGGCCCAATGCGCGCGGCGACAACCTACCCTCCAGCACGATCAACGATTCGATTCCGATCAGGGCCCGCTCGCTGCCGTATCGAACGTGGAAGTGAGGCGGGGCGTGATCGTTGTAGAACATCGCGATGACGATTCCGAAGAACCGGGAGATCTCCGGCTTCAGCACAACCTCCTGAGTTCTCGACTCTCGGGATTTTAGCAGGCAGCGCTGCCGGTCAGGCGGACAAAGTCGAATGTCCTCGGACTGATGACAACCAGGCAGCGGTCGGCGCGTAACACAATCATTCTAAAAGGCTTGGTGGAGGCGGCGGGAGTATGATGTATTCATCAACGGAGTCAAGTGAAAACTCACATTTCCCGTGGAGACGCAGGGGACAGTTCCCGCGTCCAAGATCTCGCCCTTTGTTATCAATGGGTTAAATGGTGGAGGCGGCGGGAGTCGAACCCGCGTCCGGAAAATAAGCGAGACTCGTGGCCGGCTCAGGGATCGATGATGCGCGGCAGGACGCCGCCCGGACGGCCGTAGTGCGGGATCGAATCGTCGGCCCGGCGGGGATCGACGAAGGCGCGCCGCGACGCGCTGTAGTAAAGGCAGCCGATCTCGTCCGGGGGCCGGGATGTCACGAATATCTCGACCGAATCGAGCGCCTCGAGCCACTCCTGTTTCAGGGCTCGAAGATCGAAGGTCGCCACGAGATCGAGTCGCGCGAGGTCTTCCTGGCGAATCAGCCCCCGCCTTCTCAGC
>JBOGJF010000084.1:0-3050 GCA_050747785.1 Vicinamibacteria bacterium | reverse complement strand
AGACAATTCCCTTGGGACAAGTCGCGACGATCGAGACGGAGGAAGGCCCTCTTGAGGTCAGCCGCGAGAACGGGCAGCGGCGAATCTCAATCGAAGCGAATGTTCGAGGGCGCGACGTCGGAAGTTTCGTCGCCGAAGCACAGCAGCGGGTTCAGGATTCGGTCGCCCTCAAACCCGGTTATCTGATGGTCTGGGGTGGCCTATGGGAACATCTGGATTCTGGCCGCGCTCGGCTGATGATTGTGGTGCCGTTCACGTTCCTTCTGATATTTTTGCTCCTATTCGTGACGTTCCATTCTGTGACCGAGGCAGCCTTGGTCTTTACAGGAATTCCTTTTGCCGTTACAGGGGGTGTGATCGCGCTTCTTCTGCGTGGCATGCCATTCTCCATGAGTGCCGGTGTCGGGTTCATTGCAGTCTCTGGCGTCGCCGTACTCAATGGTGTCGTAATGGTCGCTTTCATCAACCAGAACAAGGTAGCCGGGATGGCGTGGAAAGATGCGATTCGCATCGGCGCTCTTTCTCGCCTTCGCCCGGTTCTAATGACCGCGGCGGTCGCCAGCCTTGGTTTCTTGCCGATGGCCCTTTCGGCAACTGCCGGGGCGGAAGTCCAGCGACCGTTGGCGACGGTTGTCATGGGTGGTTTGGCCACCTCGACTCTTTTAACCCTTTTAGTTTTGCCTGCGCTCCTGGTGACGGGACGAAAGGAGCGCCAAGATGCCTGAGAAGCCGGAACGAATCGTCCTGAAGATTCATGGCATGGATTGTGCCGAAGAGGTTGGCATCCTTAAGCGGGAGATTGGACCAGCCGTTGGAGGCGAGCAGTTCCTCGCTTTCGACATTTTGAATGGTGTCATGACAGTACTTCCCGGAGGCCAGTCATCCTCGGTAGAGGAGATTTCCTCTGCCGTGAATCGGACAGGAATGCGGGCAGAGCCCCTTCGGGATAGATCTGAGCGCAACACTGATCGCGGAAGCTGGTGGACCCGCCATGGCCGTCTTGCGCTAACGATTGCGAGTGCCGTTCTCACCTGCTTCGCATTGCTGACGCATATTTGGCTAGTTAATTCTCTTTCCGAGGTGCTTGGTTCCGAAGGCATGGGGAGAGCGCATGCGGTCCCAATTCAAGCGCGATTACTCTATTTACTCGCGGTGATCGCCGGTATCTATTACGTCATCCCGAAGGCGTGGTTTGCGTTGCGTCGCGCCCGCCCGGATATGAACCTCCTGATGACGATTGCAGTCTGTGGCGCAGTGGCAATCGGCGAATGGTTCGAGGCCGCCACTGTAGCTTTCCTTTTCTCTTTGTCGCTGACCCTGGAATCGTGGAGCGTTGGTCGAGCACGCAGAGCCATCGAAAAGCTTCTAGACCTCGCGCCCGCTGTAGTCCGGATACTCGAGAACGGGCAAACCAAGGAAGTGGCTCCCGAGACAGTGGGCGTGGGAAGTACTTTCCAGGTAAGGCCCGGCGAGAGAATCCCCCTTGATGGCGAGGTGGCTCGCGGTGTGAGCGACGTGAACCAAGCTCCTATTACGGGCGAGAGCGTCGCTGTTACAAAAGAGCCCGGATCGGCTGTGTTCGCCGGTACTGTCAACGGAGCGGGGGCATTGGAGGTTCGATCCACGAGGGAGAGTGGAGATACAACGCTCGCGAACATCATCCGGCTGGTTGGTGAGGCACAACAAAAGCGTGCCCCGTCCGAGCAGTGGGTCGACCGGTTTGCGCGCTACTACACGCCTGCTGTCATGGCGCTGTCGATCGCAGTTTTTCTCGTGCCGCCGTTGCTCTTTCACCAGCCATTCGCGCCGTGGATGTACCAAGCCTTGGTGCTCCTCGTGGTCGCATGCCCGTGCGCCCTGGTGATCTCGACTCCAGTGAGTGTGGTAGCTGCCCTGGCTGCGGCGGCTCGAAATGGAGTGTTGGTGAAAGGCGGCGCTCACATGGAGGCAGCCGCTCATCTCAAGGCTATTGCTATGGACAAGACAGGAACCCTGACGGAGGGGCGGCCTTCCGTGGTGCAGGTGGTGGGGATGAACGGCCACACGGAGGCTGAACTGCTGTCGCGCGCGGCTGCTATGGAAGCTCACAGCGACCACCCCCTGGCTCGGGCAATTTTGGAGAACGCGAAGGAACGTGGTATTACGTTTGTTCAGGCCGATGAGTTCCGTATACTGCCCGGGAAAGGCGCGACAGCGCGTCTTGACGGTCGCGCGTTTTGGCTTGGGTCCCATCGATTCCTGGAAGAGCGAGGACAGGAAACCACGGAAGTTCACCGAGAGCTTGATCTCCTAGCCCAAACTGGCAAGACGGTCGTTGTCGTTGGCAATGAGACCCACGTCTGCGGGTTTATAGCACTGGCCGATCGCATCAGGCCCGAATCAAACCAAACCATCAAAGATCTCCGAGCCGCTGGCATAGAGCATGTTGTCATGCTTACCGGGGACAACGAGGGAACCGCGCTCGCGATCGCGGCGCAAGCCGGCGTGACCGAGGTCCAGGCTGAACTGCTGCCAGAAGACAAGGTGAATGCTGTTGGGAAGCTGGCTGAGAAATACACCGCAGTTGCAATGATCGGCGATGGCGTCAACGATGCGCCGGCAATGGGCCGGGCCACGATCGGCATAGCAATGGGCGCTGCCGGTAGTGACACCGCGATTGAGGCGGCGGATGTGGCTTTGATGGCAGACGACTTGTCAAAGCTGCCCTGGCTACTGAGACACTCGCGCCGCATGCTCTCGACCATCCGCACGAATATCGTTCTGTCTTTGGCTGTAAAAGGGGTCTTTGTGGCATTGACGCTTTCCGGACACGCTTCACTGTGGACCGCGATTGCGGCCGACATGGGCGTTTCTCTACTCGTGATCTTCAACGCACTCAGATTACTCTCCTGATCCATCGCGTCGCCCACATCCGCGCGAGCATCAGTTGCACTCCGCGGCGGAACTCCTTGCCGGCGCGATTCGCCACGAAAGTAGCGTATCGAGCTCATTTCAGTTTTATCGGGAACTCTTCGTCGAGAAGTGGCTTCACGCCTTCGGGTCCCGTGAGC
>JBOGJF010000083.1:0-6052 GCA_050747785.1 Vicinamibacteria bacterium | reverse complement strand
CTTTTTGTCCCAGACGACGGCGTCTGCAACATAGAGGCCGTTAGCGACGTTCATCTGAAATTCGGCGACCAGTTTGAAGTCTCCCTCATTGGGCAATTCGATTCCGTGGCGGTTCGGACCGGTCGCGTAAAGCTGGTATGTCTCGTGGGGCGATCGGATGCGGACACTGAGTCCCGCTCTTTCTTCATCGTACGGCGGCACGATCGAACCGCTGACCTCGAGCTTCAACCATCCTCCCGAGGGAACCGGTCCCTCTGTCAGATTGCGAATGGACCGAATCGCAATGGGGGACTGACCTGTTACTCCTTCCTGCTCGGATTCCTGTCCGGTGAGATAGGCTGCAATGCACTCGCGCGCCGGCCCCGCATGGGCGATCTCTCCCCGCCTCAACAGGACCGCTCGATCGCAGAGCTCCGCGATGCGGTCCAACTGATGAGAAACGACAATCACGGCCATGTTCCCGGATAGAAGCTCCTGGAGTCTCGCGAAGGCCCGTTTCTGAAAGTGGAAGTCTCCAACCGACAAGACTTCATCCACGAGTAAGACGTCGGGCTCGAGATGAGCGGCGATCGAAAACCCGAGGCGAGCATTCATGCCGCTCGAATAGCGTTTCACTGGTGTGTCGATGAATTCGCCGATCCCTGAGAATTCCACAATCTTGTCGAACTTCTGGGCGGTCTCGGCGCTTCTCATGCCCATGATCGCGCCCTGTAAGTAGACGTTCTCCCGGCCCGTCAAATCGGGGTGGAACCCAGCCGAGGTTTCGATAAGAGCACCGACCCTTCCCCGTACCTCCATTGTCCCTCGGTTCGGCTTGAGGACCCGGTTCAATATCTTGAGCATGGTGGACTTCCCGGCGCCATTGGGTCCGATGATGCCCATGGCCTCGCCGGGCCTGACTTCGAAGCTGACATTTTTGAGGGCCCAGAAGTCGCCCTCGTCCAGCTCCTCGCGCTTCGGCCCTCGACCGACCAGCCGCTTCGCGAGCGCGGGCACGAGGTCCCGGAGACTGTCGTGGAGCTCGCCTCGGTGGAACTTCTTCCAAACGTTGTCTACCGTGATTCCGTGGTCGGCCATCTCTTTGTTAGGCGTACTCGGCGAATAGAAACTCCATGCGGTGAAAGAGCAGTGAGCTTGCGACCAGGCCGATGAGTGCCCAACCGGCGCTGTACGCGAGATACCAGGGCGTCCACACGAGAATCCCGCCGACAGCATCTCCGGTTACCTGTGGGATCAGCAGGTTGTGGTGCTCCACGACGACCAACCGTAACCCCTCCAGGATAGGTGCGAGGGGGTTCAACATGATGAGCTTGGCACCGGCGGGGCCCAGCATCGCCGGCTCGAAGAAGACTGGAGTAAAGAAGATGCCGAAAGTCAGCAGGACCTGAACCAGATACTTGACGTCGCGGAAGAACAGGTTGGCACAGCTAAGGAGTAACCCCGCGGCCACCGTGAAAACGAAGAGAAGCACGGCGAGCGCGGGGATCCAGAGAGAAACCATAGAGAGCTTCATACCAAAGAAGGGCAGGCATATGGCGATCGCAGCCGCTCCGATGGTCGTATCGAAAGATTGCGTGAGAGCCGCGGACACTGGGAATATCTCCCGGGGGAAGTAGATCTTGGTCACGAGATTCTTGTTGTTGAGGAGGCTGCCCGTGGCGAAGCCGATCGCGCCGACGAAAAAAGTCCAGGGTATCGACTTCACGACCACCGCGAACATGCCACTGCCGAGCGGCTCACCGCTAAGGCGGGCCATGATGTACCGGATCACCAATCCAGCTAGGACTACCGTGGCCGGCATGAGGATCGCCCACGCGAACCCCATCACGGTTTGCTTGTAGCGAATTCGGATGTCTCGCAACGTCATCTGATACAACAAGTGTCGGTACTGCCAGTATTCGCGGCAGATCTCTGTCGCGTCCGAGATGACCGAACGGGAAGTGCCTGCGGCTCGCGGCAGATTCAAAACGTGCGGCAGATCTTGTTGGGGTTGCCCGATTTTCATGACCCGCCTTTCGTGGCTCCGCTTGCCCCTCGTTCGTGAGTCAGTCATCTTCAATGTTAACAGCACCTTGCAAGGATCTCAAGCGTTCATCTTGCTACCGGTCGTCGTGACCTGTCCTTCTAGGGTGTCTGAGTAAGGCGAAGCCCTTCCTTTCAAGAACCCCGCGAGAGCTCGGAGCCTATTGTGGAGACCGCTCTATCGCGTTGCCACGGCGATTACCGCCCTGGATGGTGCCGCCCTTTTGGAATATCGGCGAGGCGAAGTGCTGGCTGTCCTTCAAGGCCCGCCGTTTCAAGCGTTTCCGGTAGAGTCGTGATATATCGTACTGACATGGGATCCAGGGAAGCTGTTTCATAGCGCGAGGAAAGATGGGCAGGATAGAGACTTCTCGTCCCACGATCTTGATGATCGGAGACATCGGCGGCCCCGATCGCTATCACGTCGGTGATGAAGCTATTTTCACTGCCTGTGTAGAATGGACGAAAACCGCTCTGCCTGAATGCCGGCTCGTGGCCGTGTCGGAGGACCCCCAATTCACGAGCCGAAATCTGTCGATTGAATCGATATGGCAACCCAGGCTGCCAGACAATCCTCTATTCGAACGCTCCTATTGGAACGCCCGTTTGACCGCGATGCTTCTGGGAAACCTTAGCAGGTGGTTATCCGTGCCGGACGAACGTCATTTGGGACAGATCTATAGTTCCCTGTCGGCTGCACGTCTCTTATACATTTGTGGTGGTGGAAACCTAACGAGTCTCTTCAGCGGAGAGCTCCGTCTACGCTCGGTGATGGCCCTGCTAGCCCTCGACATGGGTATCCCTGTTGTCGGTAGTGGACAAACACTCGGCCCCCACCTCACGGCGGCTGATAGCGACCTCATGCGGTTGTGGCTCGGGCGCGTGGAGTTTCTGGGAGTACGGGACGAACAACGATCTCCGGCAATTGCGAGAGAGCTAGGTGTGGACGGGAAGAAGATCCATGTGCATCCCGACGATGCTTATCTTCTGGAGCCAACCGAAGTACGAACGGAGTGGCTTGAAAAGTTGAGGTCGAGACGAAGGGAGGAGGCTCTCATTGGAGTCAGTTTTCACCTCTCTCCAGCCGACGGAAACAGCACGGAGGAGCTCTCTCTTCGACTCGCGAGACTACTCGATCGTGTCATGGGGGAGACGACCGCCACAATCCTTTTTATACCCCACGAAACATCAGTGGGGCGAGAAGCTTATGACGTTGCGTTCGCGAGGGCAGTGGAAAAGTACCTGCGCTCGCCCCAGAGATTTCACGTTCTAACAGACTTCTTGAGTGATCGCGAAGTCAAATATCTCACGGGATGTTGCGATCTCATACTGTCCACTCGGTACCATGGTATCGTTTTTGCGCTCTCATCGGGCGTCCCTTGCGTAGGATTGATGCAGGACGAATATACCGCTGTCAAGATGCGGGGAGCGTTTCATCTGGCCGGAGTGCCGGAGTCCGTGGTGGACGTGTGGGATCCCGAGCTCGACCGCAAGGTGTTGGAGTTCTGGAAACACCGCGCCACCTTTGAAGCAAGCATCGCTCACAACCGTGACGAAATACGCCACAGGATCGAGGCGTACCAAAGGTCCCTGTCGCGAGTCATTGGGGAGCTCGTCAACGGCAACGAACTCCTGAGTGCACAAGAGAGGAAGGAATAGGTGCGGGTTTCGTCAACGAACGGAGTCAAGTCACTAAGTTCCTGAGTAGCCGCCACTCGATCCGCCTAGCCAAGCCGGAAACGAACGGGAGCCTGCGGAGAGGATTCAACAGCGTCCGGCAAAAGCGAATGCGCCGGCTTCGATCCAAAGCTTGTTGGATGCACTCCGCGATGGCCGCCTGTCCGCTACTTTCGGCGAGCGCAAGAATTTCCTCGAACGGCTGAACGGATGAGTACGCGCCTAGATACGTGTTGCGAATCTGGGTTGGATCCCATCCTGCCGTGTCGAAGACCGTGAAGGCATCGAGACGCCCGAGGAGAAAAAGGGTTACCATGGTGCGATAACACTTCTCACAATGTGCACAGTTTCCGTCAGAACCGTGACGCCAGCAGACGCGAAGAGCGGTTTGGGCGGCCGGATCTTGTGCGACGAGAGCGGTCTTTTGGACTCGTGTGAAGTCGGATCCGTAGTGGATAAACTTTGTTTGCTGTGTGGAGAATAGCGGATCGGTTCGAAAATGAGACCCCCATGGTGCCTTGAAACTGGAACCTATGAGGACGGTGGAGTAACGAGGCTCGAGAGCTAGTGCCGCCGCGGCCATGGCGGCTCCGTGGGAGAGCTGTCCCCAATGGGCTCGGGCAAACTCCGTTACGCGCAGGTTGGTCGCGATGGGTACGAGCTGCTTCTCGAAATGGCGAGCCACCCCCTCGAGTGATCGACGCATGCGTTGAAACGCGTCGACATTCTTCAAAGGAACGTCGAATCCCCAGACGGAAAGCAGGTCACGGACGGGCGACTCTCCGTCGTAGAGGTTCGAATCATGGTGGAGGAGGGCGAAGAACGAATCTACCCCTCCGGAGAAAAAGCAGGCTACCCCGGCGTTCGGCGATATCTCGGTAGGACCAGTCAGGTTGCCGATGTGGAGCTCGGGAACGGTTAGCTCTGGGTACCAGCTCTTCCAAATGGAGAACACCTGATGAACACCACGACAGAGCTGCGCATCCACGGGGAGGTCTATGTGGACGTCTTCACCCAATTGAGCGGCTATCGGAGCCATGCAGGCGAGCCATGGATTTCCGGTTCGGCTAAAGTCCCTTTCTAGCTCCGCCGGGACGGCAAACCAGAGCCTTTCCCGCTTGATACTGGCTCTCTTGTATTCCACCTCGGCTATCAGCCGAACCCATCCCGCGTGGTCCGGGCTGGTGTCAACCGCGGTCGCGGTTAGCTTCATGGTTGACTAGGCTCTAGAAAAGTGCGCGGCAACATTCGAAAGAATGGCCACCGGAGTACTGGATTTACCATGAAGCCTTCTCGTGGACCTCTTGCGGCGAGACGATTATAATGAATTGCCCATATCGTACAAAAGGACTCTCAGGCCCACGCGCGCATGGGCACTCAACGGTTGACAGGGCCTGACAGAAAACACGTTTCCGATATGACCGCGCCGACACCCATACCCGCCGTCTGGCGAATCGATGTCGAGCCCGATGATTTCGAGCCCCAGGTTCAACAAAAGCCTTGGCAAGGGTTTGTCGCTATGGTGGATCTCGTCGAACGGCTCAGAGGACGGTTGGCGGATCGCTCCGGCTACACGGTTCATCCTACTTGGTTTGTTCGACTCGACCCCGATATCGAGCGCTGCTTTGGTCACGCCGACTTCGTCGTCCGTAGACACCATGAGTCATTCGATCGATTGTTTCGTCAGGGCGATCCGTTTGGCATTCACATCCACCCCATGCGATGGGATGAGGAGAAAGCCGTCATATTCTCTGACCACGCCGACAGCTCCTGGACGACACACTGTCTGAAATTTTCTGTTGATGCCTTCGCGAACTGCTTCAGGGAGAGAGTCCGTCGGTCCTGCCAGGGTGGATACTTACTAACTGAGTCTCTGTTAGATGCTGAGGTAGCACTTGGGATCGAGGTCGACGTTACCGTCGAGGCAGGCTTGGCAGCGAAGACGGCAGACCCGTCTTTTGGTGCTTATGCCACCGCTCCATCCGCAGATTTCCTCGACTGTCCCCGGCAACCTTACTATCCCTCACGGAACAAGTTTGGGGTTCCGTCATCCGTGCTCGCGGATGCCCGACCGATCCTGATCGTACCCCTGACAGCGTACGACTACGATACGGCTCTCATGCCGTGGCGTCGCCGAGCCAGCAGGAGACTGCTGCGGAAACGGCGCCAACATCTTCCTCTCAATCCCTGGAAACGGTGGCCCAGCCCGAAGATCTACTGGGATCTGGTCGGCCGCGCCGTGGATGAGCAACCAGTTCGCTATTTTGCGTTTGCGGTTCGCACCGATGCTCCCGGGTCGGCCGTGCATGAACGTGCACGTGCGCTCCTCGAGTACTTGCCGAACCATCCCATT
>JBOGJF010000082.1:0-2661 GCA_050747785.1 Vicinamibacteria bacterium | reverse complement strand
TATCCAAACCGATGTCGCGCATCCAATCGGGGATGGCGATCCACACGAGCCCGAGGGGTAGGCCTGAGGAGAAGGAAAGGAGCGCAACCGAAGCGGTCCGCCAGGATCGCATCGCCTGGAGGAGACTCGCCCACGTCCCCAGGCGTTTCTTGTCCGTGGTCTCGGCCATCTCGAGCTAGCTACGGCGACGGTAGATCTCTTCTACGTTCGCCACCTCGGCCTCCCGTTTGGACTCACTCCACCCCAGCTCGCCGCCCATGATAGCGGCGCACCTCTCGAGACACGCGCGGCCGGGATGCCCCGCAGATCCAAGCTCGGTCCGCCGCAACACCACCGACGCCAGATCGATCGCTTGCTCCTCCCTGACCGCGTGCAGAATTTCCACGCCCGAAACCGCCGATCCCTCCGCGACCGGGAGCATCAGATCGGGATTCGCGTCGGCGTGGCGCAGCACGTGTGGATAGGCGGAACCGTACGTGCCCACGAGATGACGGACGGCCTTTTCATCCAGACCTAGCGGCCTCCGTTGCACCTCCCGCGAGACAAACTCCGAAAAACCTTCCATGACGCCACCCTGAACCGGTGTGCTCGCCGTGCGCGAGGCGGGGGGGGTTTGCTGCCCCCATTGATCGAAGACCCGATCGACTGCCTTCTCGGCAACGTCACGCGCGGTCGTGTATTTCACGCCCACCAGGCTGATGAGACCGGAAAGGCCTTCCGCGCGGTGGTCGTGGATCCGATATTTCTTGACCAGCGTGACACGCTCGCCGTTGGCGGCCGTCGTGGGAAGAATACCCCGATGCACGAGGCGAACGTCATCACGCTCGAGGTGGGCCGGCGGGTAGGCGGCGTTGATATCTTCCAGAAGCTCACGCACGTCCTCTTCTTTCACTTCGAGATCGTCGGGCGAGCCTTCATAGGCGGCATGGGTCGTTCCGATGAGAGAGAACTCGCGCCAAGGAATGACGAAAAGAACCTGATGGCGCCGACTCGAGAAACCGGCCGCTACCTCCCGCAGAACGGATCGCGTCACGAGATTCATCGCTTTCGAGGCGCGAAAGAGTCGAGGTTGCCCCTCGATACCAAGGGTCGCGAGGGTTCGATCGACCCACGGTCCGCTGGCGTTGATGACCACGCGTCCCCGAATGGCAAGCTCGGCGCCTCCCAGCACGTCGCGACACCGAATACCTCGGATGCGATCTCCTTCACGAAGGACGCCGTCGGCCTCGACGAAATTCGCCACCTGCGCCCCGGCCTCCGCCGCGGACAGGATGAAGGCCAGGGTGAGGCGATCGGAATTCGATATCTGGGCGTCGTACCAAAGAGCTCCACCGGTGAGGCCTTCTTCTCGGATGCCGGGGACGAGCCGCAAGGACTCCGACCGAGAAACGACTTTCCCTGGCGGTAATGATTTTTCCGGTACCGCGCTCCGGTTGCGATCGAAGCTGACCAGGTCGTTGAGAAGCATCGCCACCGCGAGGATCGGCCGGCGACGCAGGCCATCGCGGTAGGTCGGCAAGAAGAAGGGTAAGCGGTGGACGAGATGTGGCGCGATCCGCATGAGCGTGCTTCGCTCCCGAACCGACTCCCTCATGCGCCGGAAGTCCCCGTGCTGCAAGTAGCGAAGCCCTCCGTGAACGGTCTTCAGACTGTTGAAGGAGGTGGCACCACCGAAGTCGCCTTTGTCGATGAGGGTCACCGAGAGTCCGCGCAGTGCGGCGTCCCAAGCGGTTGCCGCTCCGTAGACTCCAGCCCCCACGACGACGACGTCGAACTCCGATCCTTCCAAGGCGGAGAGCTCTCGCTTCATGTTCGGTCTTCTTCGGCCGTCTTTGACTAGAGGGGATACTATAATAAAGTCCGCTCGGAGGCGTGCATGCCGCTCGAAACCGCAAAGAACCACACCACCCACACCTTGGAGATCGCACCCGGCTCGATTCTGGCGAAGGTTCAAGAGTACTGGAACGAACGCATCCACGATCTCGAGATGACGGCACACGAGCCCGGTACGCGGGAGTTCTTCCGGGATCTGGATGCCTATCGATTCGACAAGCTACGCTATCTCCCTCGGCTGGTCGACTTTTCCGGCTATCGGGGTAAGCGGCTCTTGGAGGTAGGCTGCGGCATCGGCACCGACCTGGTGCGGTTCGCGGCGGGAGGTGCGCAGGCGGTCGGGGTCGATCTTTCCCTGACCGCGCTCGACCTGGCGCGCCAGAACGCGGAGAGCCACCACGTGCCGCTCACGCTCCATCTCGCCAACGGGGAGGCCCTGCCTTTCGAAGACGCCTCGTTTGACGTCGTGTATGCCCACGGCGTGCTGCAATACACGGCCGATCCACGGCGGATGGCCTCGGAATGCCAGCGCGTTCTCGCCCCCGGCGGCGAAGCCATTTTCATGGTCTACAACCGCATCTCGTGGCTGAATGCACTATCCAAGATCATGAAGGTTCCCCTCGAGCACGAAGACGCGCCGGTGCTGCGGAAATTCTCCATCGGGGAGTTTCGAGAGCTTTTGAGTGACTTCGGCTCCGTGCGAATCGTTCCGGAACGATTCCCCGTCCGGTCCCGCCTTCACGGAGGATGGAAGGGGTTCTTTTACAACAACCTCTTCGTGGGAACGTTCGATCTCATACCGCGTTTTCTCATTCGTCCCTTCGGCTG
>JBOGJF010000081.1:0-1681 GCA_050747785.1 Vicinamibacteria bacterium | reverse complement strand
GGAGTGTCCCCATCCCTGGTAGGCCGCCGGCTGTCGACGAACGTTTCGTCCGGAGACAAGAAGAAGGACGTCATCGTAGCCGCCGGTAAACGGATCACGCACGCCGCGATGGAGAAGATCCAGAGTGAGGGGATCAGGGAGATCGAGATTCGGGAAGCGGACCTCGAGGGCGCTCTTTCGGTCGCCGACGCGGTAGACCAGTCTTCGGGCGAGGTGCTCGCGGAGTCGAACGATGAGATCACGCCCGAGGTGTTGGCCCGGCTTGCCGAGAACCAGATCTCGACGATCGACGTGTTCGTTCCGCTTCATAGCGACGTCGGACCGATCATTTCCCTCACCTGCAAGAAGGACACGCTCAAGAGCTCCGAAGAAGCGCTCATCGAGATCTATCGGAGGCTCCGTCCCGGGGATCCCCCGACCCTCGAGAGCTCACGCTCCCTGTTCAAGGGAATGTTCTTCAATGCGCAGAAGTACGACTTTTCGCGGGTCGGCCGGCTGAAGCTCAATACCAAGCTCGGTCTCCAGGTCGATCTCGACCATCGCCTCCTGGAGCCGAAGGATTTCTTCGAGGTCATCAAGTACCTGCTGAAGTTGCAGAAGAACGTCGGCTCCGTGGATGACATCGATCACCTCGGCAACCGTCGCGTGCGCTCGGTGGGAGAGCTCCTGGAGAACCAGTTCCGCATCGGTCTGGTGCGGATGGAGCGGGCCATCAAAGAGAAGATGAGCGTCTATCAGGAGATGGCTACCGCGATGCCGCACGACCTCATCAATGCGAAGCCGGTGATGGCCGCGGTTCGGGAGTTCTTCGGATCGTCCCAGTTGTCTCAGTTCATGGACCAGACGAACCCCCTCTCCGAGGTCACGCACAAGAGGCGTCTCTCGGCCTTGGGGCCGGGCGGGCTTTCCCGAGAGCGGGCGGGGTTCGAGGTGCGCGACGTGCACCCAACGCACTACGGGCGAATCTGCCCCATCGAGACACCCGAGGGCCCGAACATCGGGCTGATCAGCTCCCTCTCGTGTTACGCGCGTATCAACGAATACGGCTTCATCGAGAGCCCCTACAAGAAAGTCGTCGATGGGCGCGTCGTGGAGCACGTCGTGGTGACCGTCTCGGGTGACAGCTCTTTCGACCCGGGAGCCATCGTCGATCGCTCCGACCTCGCTCGCGAGAATGAGAAGTTGGCGAAGTCCGACCAACGGCTCGCCGAGGGTGAACCGCACGCGTTCTATCTTTCCGCGTGGGAGGAAGATCAATACATCATCGCGCAGGCCAACGCCAAGCTCGATGACAAGGGCCGCTTGCTAGCGGATCGCGTGAATTGCCGGCAGGCGGGCAACTTCATCCTGGCGCCCCGCGAGACGGTGCAGTGCATCGACGTCTCGCCGAAGCAGCTCGTCTCGGTTGCCGCATCGCTCATCCCGTTCCTCGAGAACGACGACGCGAATCGTGCCTTGATGGGCTCCAACATGCAGCGGCAGGCGGTGCCGCTCCTTCGAGCCGAGGCGCCTATCGTCGGAACCGGGATGGAGTACGTCACCGCGCGCGACAGCGGTGCGGTCGTCGTTTGTCGGCGGGCCGGCATCGTGGACTCGGTGGATTCCCGTCGCATCATCGTTCGCATCGAAAGCCCGAGTACCGGCAAGAGGGCGAAGGAGATCGGGGCCGACATCTACAACC
>JBOGJF010000080.1:0-5624 GCA_050747785.1 Vicinamibacteria bacterium | reverse complement strand
CGCCTTCGTCCTTGCGGACGACTACGCATGACTCGGGGTCGGTGTCGGTCGCTAGCCTTTCACCGTATGACTTTTTCATTCACTACACCTCGCCGGTTTGACCGGCGCACGGAGGTTCCATGAAATGGCTATCCGGCGCGGTGTTTGTCACGATGTTCGTCGCCGCCGCGGGCGGCTCGGCACGCAAACCTGCCGAGCCTCAAGAGCCGCGAGCGCCTAGTAAGCCGCGGGCGCGCACGACAAGCGACTGGCCTTCCTATGGAAACGATCGGGGCGGCATGCGCTACGCGCCACTCACCGAGATTACTCGTGAGAACGTGAGGGGCCTCAAAAGGACATGGACCTACCGCCACGGCGACGTCTCCGATGGATCCGGCGACGTCCCGTCCACCACGGCTTTCGAAGCGACTCCCATTCTCGTGAACGGCAAGCTCATTTTCTGTACACCGTTCAACCGCGTGATCGCACTGGACCCATATAACGGAGGCGAGCTCTGGGTCTTCGATCCGGAGATAGATCTCTCGGGAAAGTACGAGAACCAGCTCGTTTGCCGCGGCGTGTCGGCGTGGACGGACGCTCGACGCGCGCAGGGCGAGCCCTGCCGGACCCGGGTCTTCACCGCTACCAACGACGCGCGCCTCTTCGCCATCGATGCCGAGACCGGGGCACGGTGCACCGACTTCGCGGCAAACGGTGAGCACAACTTGAACCCCGCGGCCGGCCAGCAACGTTGGAAGGGAGAGTATCAAGTCACCTCGCCGCCCGCGATCATCCGGGACCTCGTCGTCGTGGGCTCGGCGGTCGCGGACAATCAGCGCATCGACGCTCCAAGCGGCCTAGTGCGGGCTTTCGATACGCGGAGCGGTGAGTTGCGTTGGGCCCAGGACCTCGCTCCCCCGGATTTCGATTACCAGAACGGCCCGGTCAGCGAAACGGGTCACGCGCTCGGGACTCCTAACGTCTGGGCCGTCATATCGGTAGACGAGGAGCTTGGGCTCATCTATCTCCCCACCGGAAACCCCGGGCCGGACTTCTATCGCGGAAAGAACCTTCCTCTGGACCACTACGGTAGCTCCGTCGTGGCACTGCATGTGAAAAGCGGTGAGGTGGCGTGGCTCTTCCAGACCGTTCACCACGATCTGTGGGATTACGACGTCCCGGCGCAGCCTGCACTCTTCACGTTCTACAAAGACGGTCAGCCGGTCCCCGCCTTGGCGCAAGCCACCAAGACGGGGCACCTGTTCATCTTGAACCGCAAGACAGGTGAGCCCCTGATTCCAGTCCGCGAGAAACCCGTGCCGCAAGGTGGCGTGATGGGTGAGTGGCTCTCGCCCACCCAGCCGGTTCCGGATCGACCGCCCCCGCTCGGAGACCAGGTGCTGCGGCCGGAACAGGCTTATGGCGTCACGGCCCAGGACCGCAGCCGCTGCCGGGAGCTGATCGAGAGCATGCGAAGCGACGGCATCTTCACGCCACCCTCGTTGAGGGGCACGGTTCTGCTTCCCGGTAGCGGAGGCGGACTGAATTGGAGCGGCGTCGCGATCGATCCGGACCGCCGGCTTCTGATCACGAACGCAACCAACCTGGCGTGGATGGTTCGACTCTTCCCCAGTGAGAATTATCGCGAAGAGCGGACCGCCGATCCGGATGGAGAGGTCAGGCCTCAAGACGGGACGCCTTACGGTATGACGCGCTCGTTCTTGACGATCGGGCCGCTCAACGTCCCCTGTAATCCCCCGCCCTGGGGTCGCCTCCATGCGATCGACCTCACGACCGGCGGCATCAAATGGAGCGAGAACCTGGGTACGGTCGAGGTCCTGAACATTCCCCTCCCCGGGAACGTCGGAGCACCGAGCCTTGGCGGCGCCATCGTGACCAAGAGCGGCCTCGCTTTCATCGCGGGCACGATTGACGACTTTATACGCGCTTTCGACGTCGAAACTGGAGAGGAACTGTGGAGGGATCGGCTACCCGCCGGAGGTCAAGCAACTCCAATGACGTACGCCGTCCATCTGGAGGGCGGCGCGCAACGACAATTCGTCGTCATAGCTGCAGGCGGCCAGGGTCGCGCGCGGACAACACTGGGTGACTATCTCGTGGCGTATGCCCTGCAGTGACTGTATGTTTCCGAGCGTCTTGCCGTCAGAATCGGGTGAGCGCCGCCCCGGCAGGGGCGACGTGACTATCTCTTACTGAGGCAGCACGCCCCTCAATCGCGTCGACAGTTCCTGCGACCGTAGCGCCTCGCGGATGCGGACGAAGGCCTCGTCGTCGCGGCCGCCGTCGATGACGACCGCGTCGACCACCGTGGATACCGCGTCACTCACCGCGTAGTGGTGCAGGATCTCGGCTTCGAAAATCGCGACCGGCTCGATATCGTCGCCCGCCGGGAGACCGAAGAGACGGCGGTAATCATCGGAGACCGTGGGCGCGCTCGTCTCCTCCGGATAGAGGGAAGTCCAGAGGGGAAGCTCTTCCAGTCGTTCAGGGGCGAGCATCTGGGGAAGGACGAGCCCCTCGAGAGGCGTCAGGAGCAAAGTCGCGGCATCCACGATCCCGGCGCCGTATCGAAAATCGTTCCAAGTCGCGTTTTCGTCACAGGGCACCGCCGACCCTTCAGTCCCGGGCTTCCAGGCCGTTGCTTTGACCAGAGTGCGGAAGGCATGTGTTAGCTCCCCTCGCTCGCGAAAGGTTCGCAGCTCGTCGCTGTCTGCATGGTAGACGAGCCAGAGGGCGGCGACCCCGGCGACCGTCGCAGTCGAAAACGTCGTGCCCTTGCTCATGACCACGCCTGGCGCGCCGTCTTCCCCCAGAGACGCGCGCCATACCGACTCTCCCGGAGCGCTCACGTCCACCGAGGATCCAAAAGAACTGTGCGCCCAGGGCCGGCAACCCACGTTCGTCGCCGCGACGGCAATGACCGAAGAGAATCGCGCCGGCCACACGACCTTCGATACGTAGTTGCCGGCGGCAGCGACGATCAAGTATCCACGCTCTTCCGCGCTCTTCACCGCCCTCCACAACGTCCAGCTGGCCACACCGCCCATGCTGATCGACATCACTTGGGTGTCGACCCTTACCCGCGACCTATCGGAGCCGGAGGCGTCTCGAATCGCCCACGATAGGCGCTCGGTATCGAGGACGACCACCGAGCGGTCGACGCGAAGGGGCACGATGCGAGCACCAAGCGCGGGCCCGGTGGGGCATTTGCCGGCCAAGGGGAGCTGGCAGCCGGCCGGGCTCACGATGGCGCTCGCGGCCCCGGTTCCGTGGGCCGGGTTGTCCAGCGGCTCTTCGTCGAGCAGCTCATCGACGGGGTCGTCGTCGCCATCGACGTAGTCGTACCCCTTTGTCTGCCAGATGGGGCTCGCGCTCTCGTCCACGCTCCATATCTCGGCGTGGGGGAGATAACCGGTATCGGGATGAGCGATGACGATGCCACGCGCCTCCTCACCGTGCGCCCGTGCCCATTTGTCGCGGATCGCTACCCAAGCGTCTGGAACCTTCACTTGTTTCAATGCCCACAATGGGTCGGACGCGGCGCGCGGGTCGTGCCCGGAGCCACCGCTGGAGCGGACGTCGAGCGCGTCTATCTCCGATGCGGCCTGCGCGCGAGGAATTGCCACGCGCAGAAGAGGCTCCGCCCGTCGCGCGCCGCTCCTTTCGCGGAGCTCGTAGGCTTCGTCGAACGCGTCTCCTACGGACAGTACGACACCGTCACCGCTACCGATTGCGGCGGGCCTGACGTACACAATCCCGGGCGACCCGATCGCCGGCGCGAGCTCCATGCAGTTCTGCTCGTCGCCGATGTCGCAGAGGCGCTCCTCACCCGAACGGGCGAGGTTGTCGCCGGCGCGCGACGCTTCGCCCAGGTCGTCGAAGTGGAGCGCGACCGTAACCGTTCTTTTGCTCGAGGGCGGGGTCTGAGGCGCCGAGCAGGAGACGGCCATCGACACTACCAGCACCAACCAGCGAGAAAGCATAAACGCTATGGTGGTTCCCGAACGCGCCCCATTCCGTAAAGATGCAGGTTCACTTCATCGAGTGCGATTCCGGAGTCCTGAAGCGGGAACGGTTGACGCGCTTGCAACCGATACACCAGAGAGTTTCTTTCCACTCTCCGAGTTGCCATTGTCGTGCCAAAGCTCATCGTGGCGGCGATGAGACTCCGTGTAGCCACGCTCGAAAAGATAGTCGTAGTACTTCAAATCCAGATGGTGGCACTGCATCCAGATGCCAGGCACGAAGATGGCGTCCACGTGCGCCGGGAACCTTCGGTGGGTTCTGTAGATGTAGTTACAGATATCCTTGACGCAGTCGATCGTATCCTGGCTATAGCGTGGAACCTCCTTCAGGTACTTCTCTGCCTTGCCTTCCTTGAAGATCTTCTCGAACTTCTCCGGATCCACGTAGGTGCCACTTTTCCCGTATTTCATCTCCAAGATGGCATCCACCGCATCGGACATCGTCTCGTAATATGGCGGGCACATACCCTCGATGACGCCGTCCAAGCCCACCGGATGAGCGCGGGGCTTGGTGAGAAACGTCCCCCAGCGGAAAAGATCGCCGAGGCGAAACTTGGGCGTGAGGTAACGGAATCCCAGCCCCTTCGCCTCCTTGCGGAAGAGAGGATGACCAAACAAGTAGGGTGAGGCGAATCCAGCGTGAATCCATCCACCCAAGCCCATCGCTTGGGTCGTCAGGAAGATGTTCTGGAGCAAGAGATACGCTTCGATGTCCGTGCGGAAGGTTCCCATGTTGCCCAACGGCGCCGGAATGTCCTTGTTCAGAAAGCCGTTCCGGATCCACTTCCTCACGCCGGCCGGCATGTAGAAGTTCCGGTCGTCCAGGACAGCGGGCCGCGTGCCGTCCGGTTGGGTCAAAAGGTAGAGCAACCCATTGATGTACTGCCGCGTCATGTCTACGATCGGAAGTAGAATCGTCGTTCCCTTCAGGTTGGAGAGAAACCGGTTGGAGTCGAAGTAGTAGGGAAACCGACGCGGGAGATCGAGCCGCTCCGCCGTCAGCAATTGCTTCGACTTCCTCGCCCGGTCGATGAGATTCTCGGGAGTGAGAGGTACTTCCAACTCCGTCACCGGCAGTCTCCTCAAGAAGTAGGTCCCGGAGTCGTTGACGAGAATGAAATGGGTAGCCTGCGCGTTGTCGGGGCTAGGTGCGGCTCTACCACCCATAAAAAGATTGGGAGAGCCCAAGATGTCCTCGCCGTTTTCCAACTCGAACGGCCTGTCCGGCATGGTAATGCCGGTAGCGCCGGTTACCGCGATGAGCAGAGCCTCCTCGAGCTCTGTCAAGGGCTCGGGCTCCTGATCAGAGGTGTAGCTGAGGCTCCCGGCGGGAACGGACTTGACGCCTTTACTGACTCGGCGTGTTCTCCGGTTGAAGATGGCCTTGAGCAACGAGTATTCCGCCGCGCTCTGGAACCCATCCATGCTTTCCTTCATTAGGTTGCCTCTCCTTGTGACGGTGATCATTCCGATTTCGTTTTCACGAGCGGCCAGGGAACGAAGGCGTTGTCGAGGTTCTGCATCACGGGCGCAAGCTCCGGATAGTGACGGAGGAGCACGGTTCTCATGTTGTTGTCACGGATCCACTCCATGCCGACC
>JBOGJF010000079.1:0-6649 GCA_050747785.1 Vicinamibacteria bacterium | reverse complement strand
CGCTGGTGGGCAAGTTCCTCATCGAGGCTCTGGCAAAACTCCCGGTACAGGTCGACGTGGCTTCGGAGTTCCGCTACCGCTCCTTTGTGCTGGGCAAGAGGGATCTGGCGGTCGGAATCAGCCAATCCGGGGAGACCGCCGATACGCTGGCGGCCGTACGCGCCGCTCGGGAGACCGGGGCAACCACGCTCGCCATCTGCAACGTCATGGGGAGCATGATCACGCGCATCACGAACGCCACGCTCTATACGCACGCGGGCCCCGAGATCGGCGTCGCATCGACCAAGTCCTTCTCTGCGCAACTCGTCGCCCTGCACCTCCTAGCCATCTACTTGGCCCAGACGAGACGCAGGCTAACCTCGGAGGAGGGCCGTCAAGCCCTCAGCGAGCTCGCACGGGCCGCCCACTTCCTGGAACAAGTGCTCACGCTGGCGCCCGCGATCGAGGCCATTGCCCGCGATTTCTACCTGGCGTCGAACTTTCTCTACCTCGGTCGGGGGCTCCTTTACCCCATCGCTCTCGAAGGCGCGCTCAAGCTCAAGGAGCTCTCCTACATTCATGCCGAGGGATATCCCGCCGGAGAGATGAAACACGGCCCGATTGCGCTCATCGACGAGCGGATGCCGGTGGTCGCTCTCGCGCCTTCGGACTCGCTTTTCGACAAGATGGCCAACAATATCCAGGAGGCTAAGGCTCGCGGCGCCCGCATCATCGCCTTCGGCACCGAAGGGGAGAAGCGGCTGGAAAAGATTCTGAACCCTGAATCGGACCGGTTGATCCTTCTTCCCTCGCACCCCGCGCCCATCTCCCCTCTGGTGACGGTCGCTCCCCTTCAGCTCCTCGCTTATTACATCGCCGTTGCGCGCGGATGCGACGTCGATCAGCCGCGCAATCTCGCGAAGTCGGTCACCGTTGAATAGACCGACCGGCGCCTCACCCGAAGACTTCGCCCAAGATATCCTTTCCGACCTCAATTCCGGCCAGCGTGCCGCGGTGACCGCGCCCGATGGACCGGTGCTCGTTCTGGCCGGCGCGGGTAGCGGCAAGACCCGAGCGATCGCCCACCGCATCGCCTTCCTGGTTCGCGAAAGGAATGCCCCGCC
This sequence comes from Vicinamibacteria bacterium, assembly GCA_050747785.1. Lineage (GTDB taxonomy): Bacteria > Acidobacteriota > Vicinamibacteria > Marinacidobacterales > DATDRI01 > CBDANW01. Next base: position 5,546 of record JBOGJF010000079.1, on the reverse strand, counting down.
CTGGACCATCCTGGCGGTGACGTTCACCAACAAAGCGGCCGGCGAGATGCGGGCGCGGGTGGACGCGCTCGCTGGTCCGTCCGCCAACGAGATCTGGGTCTCGACCTTCCACTCGCTCGGCATGAGGCTACTGCGCCAGTTCGGCGCCGATATCGGCCTCTCGACGCGCTTCAGGATCTACGACGAGCAGGACCGTCGCTCGGTGCTGCGGCGCGTCCTTCAGGAGATCGGGGCCACCGAGCGCGAGTACCCTCTCCCCCGGCTGGCGGCCGCGGTCTCCGCGAGAAAGAACGCCGCTCTCGGAGGGGAGGACTCGCCGCGCTGGTGGCGATCGCGAGACCGCGACGTTCTCGACCGGGTCTTCGCGCGGTATCAAACCACTCTCCAATCGAACGAAGGTGTCGACTTCGACGATCTCCTGGTACGCACGGTGGAGCTTCTCGAATGCTCGGAGAAAACGCGCGCCTTCGCCGAGCGTCGTTTTCGCCATCTCCTGATCGATGAGTATCAGGATACCAACCGCGTCCAGTACCGGATGATGAGACTCCTCGCGCCACACCAGAACCTTTTCGTGGTCGGTGACGAGGACCAGTCCATCTACAACTTTCGCGGGGCGGACCTCCGGAACATCCTCGAGTTCGAGAAGGACTTCCCGTCCGCGCGCGTCGTGAAGCTCGAGGACAACTACCGGTCCACCAGTGCCATTCTGGATGCGGCCACGACGCTCATCTCGCACAACGAGGAGCGCAAAGGCAAGAAGCTCGTCGCCCGGACGGGCGCCGGGGAGAAGCCCCGAGCCTTCGCGCTCGAGACCGATTGGGACGAGTGTTTCTTGGTCGCCGATCAGATCGACGAGCTGCGTGAGGAGTCCCCTTCGATCCGGATTGCGGTGCTCGTTCGCACCCACGCGCAGACGCGGCTCTTCGAGGAAGAGTTCGTGCGCCGCGGGATTCCCCACCTGCTGGTTGGGGGCCAACGATTCTACGACCGGCGGGAGGTGAAGGATGCCCTCTCCTACCTTCGGCTCATCCTGAACCCCGAGGACAATGCCGCCTTCCTGCGGGCCATCAACACACCACCCCGCGGCTTCGGCGCCGCCACCCTGGCCTTGACCGAGCAGCGGGCCGCCGAACGAGGGCTCTCGCTCTGGCAAGCGGCAACGCAGATCGCTGAAGAGAACGAGATGCCGGCGAGAGCGAGCCAGGGGCTCACCGCGCTTCGCGAGATCCGCGAGACGCTCACCGCGCTTGCCGGGAAGACCACGCTCGGGATGCTGGTCAAGGAAACCCTGCGTCAGAGCGGCCTCGCGACGGCGCTCGAGCGGGAGAGCTCGGTCGAGGCCGAGGCCCGGCTCGAGAACCTGGATGAGCTCGTGACCGCGGCCATCGACTACCAGGAGCGGGAGACTGAGCCCTCCTTGGCCGGCTTTCTGGACAGCGTGAGCCTATTAACCGACCTCGATACGGTGCGCGAGGAGTCCCCCTGTCTCCTCATGACGCTACATAGCGCGAAGGGGCTGGAGTTCGACGCAGTTTTTCTCACCGGTCTCGAGGAAGGTCTCTTCCCCCACTTCCGCTCCGCGGGAGATCGAAAGGCGATCGAAGAGGAGAGGCGACTCTGCTACGTCGGTATGACTCGCGCTCGAACCCAATTGGTGCTCACCTATGCGCTCAGCCGCCGAACCGCGCTGGAGAAAGAGGGCCGCACGCCCTCACGGTTCCTGGACGAGGTCTCTCCCGCGTTGTCTTGGAGCGACCCACCGGTTCGGTCCACCGCGTCCCCGCCATCCGGTCCACCGGCACCGGTGCATCGGGCGTCCGCGGGCTCCCGATTCTCGGTGGGGGCGGTAGTACGGCATCCTCGTTTCGGCGAGGGAAAGATCATATCCGCCGAGCCTCCGGGAGGTGATCAAAAGATCACCGTGGACTTCGACCGTGTAGGGCGGAAGAAGCTCGTCGCCCGTTTCGCGAACCTGGAACTCTTGAAGGCCGGTGGAGCTCGCCCGAGGTCGCGGCTGGACCGCCCGACCGAGGCGCCTCGCGACTAGCTCTCTTGCTAAACCGGACGCGGTTCGACGTCTGGCGTCAATACACGTGGTGGCGCTCATCGGCGTCTGGCGGGCTGGCTTGCCGAGACGTCGTCTGTTGACGCCCGATGTGCTAACCTTCCTGCTCTTCGATGCTCGTAATGATCCAACGGGATGGCGGCGTGAAGTCGTCCTGCCGCCTGGTGAGGTTGTACTTCCGTAACGTGAAGAGATAGGGCGTTTCTTCATCGCCTCCCGCGCCTGGGACCCGGACGCCGACGAGTATCTCCTGAGTGAGAACTTCGCCCTCGAACAGATCGATCTCCTCTCCGGTGAGGACGGACTCGCGGGCCGGCCTCCTCTCGGCCTCCATCGCTTGCTCCAGCTCGCGCAGGTTGCCTTCGAGCGTCTTTCGCTCATCCATGTAGGCATCCCACTCCCCGCGTAGCTCGGCGAGTCTGCCGCTGAATGCCTGCCCGGGATCTTCGTCGAGACGATCCAGCATCGTGACCAGATCGTCGTAGTTGGCCCGGCGGAAATCGGAGAACCGGGAGAACTGCTCGTCGCGGGCTCTCTTCGCCGCGAGGGAGTCGACCCGCAGCTCGCTCAAACGAAACCGCTCGCTGTGAGTCGGTCGAACGGACAGGACCCGCCAGGAGGCGACCCCCTCTCCCGGAAACCCGACCATGGATACCGTGGCAACCATGCCGTGGTCCTCGTTCTCGACACCGATGAAGAAGCGGTTGAGGACCTCTTGTTCCGATCCGCCACACGCCCAGCAGGTCAAGACGGTGGATATACTCAAGACGAGAAGGTGCGGGCTCCCGCCGGTGCGGCTACGAATCGGAGCCTTCTCGGATCGCGTCAAGGTCGGCCCCTCCCCCAGCGGACTTGGGGCGCCTCGCCGTCCTCCGCCCGGCGGCGCTCTTCCTCTTGATCCTCGATGCGAGAGGCGATCGCGGCCAGCTCGTCGTCACCGGCGAACTCCTCGCTCGCCGCCGTGAGACACGACTTGGCGTCGGTGAAGCGACCCTGCTCGACGAGAATCTCCGCCCGAGCTTGGTACGCACGCCGGCGCTCGCTCCGATTCTTGGACAGCTTCAGAACGGTCGCGAGATTCGCGAGCGCCTCGTCGCCTCGTCCCGTCAGGCGCTGTATGTGAGCCAGCCGGAGATACGCACCGACTGAGTCCTCGTCCTGCGGCGATTCCTCGACCACGCGGTGGTACGCCTCGGCGGCGCCATCCATGTCGTCCATCGTGTAGCGGCAATCGGCGATCCGAATGAGAAGGGCGCGCTTCTCAGTGGGATCCGGCTCGCTCTCTAGCAACAGCTCGTACTCGCGAATCGCTTTTTCGGGCTCGCCGAGATCTTCCTCGTACATCCTGGCGAGAAGCCGCCGGGCATCCCGCGCGACGTCGCTCTCAGGGTAAGAGCTCAGGATCTCACGGAACGTGGAGCGCGCGGCGTCCAGGTCTCGGCGTCGCAGGTAGTGAATGAGGGCCACCTCGTAGAGAGCTTGCGCGGCCTCGGGGCTCTCGGGGGCCTGAAGGGTGACCTCCGTGTAGTGCTCGACGGCCTCTCCGTACTGACCCGCGCCCAACGCTTCCCGCGCCGCGGCGAGCTCATTGGACTCGGGCGACGAGCAACCCGCTACCAGGCCGGCTAAACAGGCCAGGCCCGCCAAACCGGCCCAACGGGTCAAGCCGGTGAGGGCCCGGGAGGCCCGGAACGCGATCCCTAGGTAAGCCAGAGTTGGCGAGCATGGATTCCCAGGGCGGAAGGTCATGATCTTCAAACGGTCGGAGAGGGCGGCGACTCTCAACCTGCCGCGCTAAATCAGGGTGCTCATTGTATCGCGCCTGGTGCGGTGCGGGTCAACCGTCGCCCTCGGCGTTCTTGGGCGTCTCCTGGTCCCCCTCGTCCTGCTTTTCGGCGAGCTTCGCCACCGCCACGACCTGATCGCCTTCGTCGACGTCGATGAGGCGGACCCCTTGCGTCGCCCGGCCGTGGACTCCAATCCCTTCGACCTTCAGCCGAAGGATCATCCCTTGTCCGGTGACGACCATGACTTCGTCTTCCTCACCCACGAAGCGCACCCCGACCACTGGGCCGTTCCGAGGGGTCGTCCTAATGTTGATGATCCCCTTTCCTCCCCGGCTCTGCAGTCGGTATTGATCCAGCGCGGTGCGTTTTCCGTAGCCCTTTTCGGTAACGGTGAGGAGGGTCCCGTCCTCCTCCACGACCGCCATCCCGACGACGTGGTCGCCTTTGCGGAGCTCGATTCCTTTGACACCCGCGGCGGTACGCCCCATGGGGCGTACTTCGGACTCGGCGAAACGGATGGCCAGGCCATTGTGCGTCGCGAGCACCACCTCGTCCTTCGGCCCCATGACCGCGGCCGCAATCAGGGAGTCTTCCTCTCCTATTCCGATGGCGATGATACCGCGTGACTTCGGGTTGGCGAATGCGGAAAGCGGCGTCTTCTTCACCCTCCCGCTTCGGGTGGCCATGAAGACGTGCAGGTCTTCCGGAAACTCCTTGACCGGACAGATCGCGGCTAGTTTCTCGTCCGAACCCATGGATACGAGGTTCACGATCGCCTTGCCTTTGCCGGCGGTGCCGACCTCGGGAATCTCGTGCACCTTGCACCAATAGACGCGGCCCCGATCGGTGAAGATGAGGATGTAGTCGTGTGTGGAAGCGATGAAGAGTCGTCCCACGAAGTCTTCTTCGCGGGTGCGCATACCCATCCGGCCCTTGCCACCGCGTTTCTGCTTGCGATAGACGCTCACCGGGCTGCGTTTGATGTACCCGAGGTGCGACACGGTGATAACCATGTCCTCTTCGGCGATCATGTCCTCTACTCGGATCTCGCGGGTCTTGGCAATGATCACGGTGCGGCGCGGGTCCCCATACTTTTCCTTGACGTCTTGCAGCTCGGTGCGAACGATCTCCTTGATCTTCGGCTCACTCGCCAGAATCGACTTCAGTTCCGCCACGAGCTTCTGGATCTCGTCGTGCTCCTTGGTGATCTTCTCGCGCTCCATTCCCGTCAGCCGATGCAGTTGAAGGTCGAGGATGGCCTGGGCCTGGATCACCGAGAACTCGAACCTCTCCATCAACTGGTCGCGCGCTTCGGCGGGCGTGCTGGCGGCTCGTATGAGCTCGATGACCGCGTCGAGGTGATCGAGGGCTTTGACGAACCCCTCGAGAACATGGGCTCGCGCCTCCGCTTTCTCGAGCTCGAAGGCGGTACGTCGGCGCACCACGTCCCGCCGAAAATCGAGGAACTGGGTGACCACGTCCAAAAGCGGCAAGACCCGGGGCCGGTTCTCCGAGATGGCCAAGAGGATGATGCCGAAGCTGGTCTGAAGCGCGGTGTGCTTGTAAAGGTTGTTCAGCACCACCTCCGGGACTTCACCGCGCTTGAGCTCCACCACGATGCGCATTCCCTGACGGTCGGATTCATCCCGCGGGTCCGAAATACCTTCGATCTTTCGGTCACGCGCTAACTCGGC
>JBOGJF010000078.1:0-5356 GCA_050747785.1 Vicinamibacteria bacterium | reverse complement strand
AACGTGTCGGGCGGCCCGTTCACTCTCAGGATCTCCCATCGTGACACCGCCGCCAGCATCACCCCGGTGATGGGCTCGATCGATTTCGAAGGCCAGGTCGTGAGTCTAGTGGTGGCCATCCCCGGGTTGGGGACGGTGACCGGTACGGTCTCCTTCGCGAACCAGGCGGGAGCGGTTTCCTCCCAAGTGGAGCTTTCCGGAGCCGGGATTCGACCCCTCAATCCCCGGTTCACGGGGAGCGCGGGAGGCTACTCCTTTACCCTGGTCGAGGCGCGGAGACCCTTCACGGTTTTGGCTCGCCATCCGGCGGCGAACCGCTCCCACATCTTCGCGACGGCGACCGGCGAGCTCGCCAGCCAGGGTGCGGTCACCAACGTGAACGTCACGCTCCCCGGGACGGGCACCGTGCGGGTCACAGTCACCGAGGAAGACGCGACTCCGATCTCGGGCGCCACGATCGCGATTCGGGATGCCTTCAGCGCCGACTTCCGGAATGAAGGAGTCACCAGCGCGGCGGCTGGCGTGCGATCCATCAACATTGTGCCGGAGGGTCCCTTCACGGTCCGTGCGCGCGAGAGCGACGGAACGCTCATCGGCTCGGCGACTGGAGACGTGCCGGGCGGCGGCACGACGGCGGTGGTCGACGTCAGCATCGTCCGTGAGGCAGGGGCCACGGTAGAGGGAACCGTTCTTGCCGCGGACGGCGTCACACCGGTCGACGGCGCTCCGGTCGAGCTCTTGGAGGAGGACGGCGTTTCCCTGATCGCTTCCACGGTCGCCGACGAGACCGGGTTCTACCGATTCTCCGGAGCGGTTGCCCCCGACAGCACCGCCACCGTGCGCGCACGCTTCCCGGGCGACGACGCTTTGAGTGACGAGTCGTCGGTCACCGCCACCGATCCCGGTCAAACCTTCGTCATCGATCTGGAGCTTCCGGTGAACGTCGTCAAGGGAAGCGTCTTCGAGTCGGACGGTACGACGGTGGTACAGAACGCGATGGTTGCGCTCTATCTCGAAGGTACCTTCGAGGTTCGCACGAGCACCGCCGACGCGGACGGAGCGTTTTCTCTGCTCAACGCGCCGACGGGACGTCACGAGCTCGTGGCCGAGGACGCTTTCGGCCTCGTCGGGCGCCGTGCCGTCGCCGTGCCGCCATTGGAGCTCGTCATCCAGCAGGATGTTCTCCTCCCGACTTTCGGCACGATTCGAGGTACGGTGCTCGATGCGAGCGGAAGCCCGCCTATCGAGAGGACCCAGGTCGAGCTCACCAACGCGAATCTCAACGCTCCTCGCACCGTGCTCCCCGATACCTCGGGTGTCTTCCAGTTCGATCGCGTGGCGACGGGCTCCTTCACCGTCACCTACGACGACTTCAGCAGGGCCGACATGGTACCTGGCTCCACGACGGACCGGCTGACCGAAGCTGGGAGCTTCCCCGAGATCACGCTTCCCGATCTCGGAGACGTCTCCGGCCGACTCCGTGCCAGTGATGGCTCCGAGACGACGCCCGGTGGCGAGTTTGCTCCGGTCATCGTGGAAGGGCGAGGGCAAGAATCGCGAGCGGGGATCGCCACCAAGTCGGGCGAGGTGAGCCTTGTCGACGGCACCTACCGCGTGGAAGGCGTGCCGGCGGGAGAAGTGACCGTCACGATCATTACGGAGGCCGGCGCCGGAGCTTCGACGGGCGCCGTGGAAGCCGGCGTCGAGACGACCGATCTCGACGTCCGTCTCGGAACCGCAATGGCACTCCCCATCGAGCTCGGCGTCCTAGGAGGTCACCGCCACGAGCTCCAGGCCGATGGCTCGGTGCTCGGCGAGCATCTCCTCGGCGGATCCGAGGTCACGCTCTCGAACGTCACCGTGAATGGCAAGGCATACCCCAGTCTGGCGTCGGCCGTTCCCGACTCGTCGGCGGCCATTCTCGGGCCGGTCCGCACCGCGGGCGTGCTCCACACGCGGAAGATCTTCGTGCCTCCCGATGGATCCTTCGTGCGCTTCTTGGAGATCCTCGAGAACCCGAACGCTTTCGCGGTCGACCTCACGCTCGACGTCACTGGCGAGATCCTTGCCAGCAACCTGACGACCTCATCGGGCGATGCGGCTCTCGATGCGAGCGACGGCTATCTCGCCGGCGAGCTCGGTACGGGGGCCGGTGTGGCCGTAGTCTTTACCGACAACCTGGGCACTCTCACGCCCCATGCCGCGCGCACCGACGGCAACGCCTACCAGCACACCTGGCGCGGCGTGACCGTTCCCGCCTCGGGCCGGATCATCATCTTGCACTTCGCGGTCCAGGCCGAGGACCGCGCGGCAGCCATCGCGCGAGCGAACGAGCTCCTCCATCTAACCGACCCAGCCGCTTTATCCGGGCTCACCGCTTTGGAGCGATCCCAGGTGGTGACCTTCTTGGTTCCGTAACGATGAGGGCGACTCCAGCTTGCTGCCGCTTCGGGTGGGTCGTGGCCCTGCCAACTATCGCCTTGCTTGTTCTCGTCATGAGTCAAGGAGGACCAGCCCGCGCGGCTCAAGAAGTCGTCGGGCTGATCCGGGCGAGTGTTTCGAGCTCCGGAACGCAAGCGGATCGTGACAGCGACTTTCCCGCTTTGGATTCGGAGGGACGCTTGGTGGTTTTTGAATCCGACGCCCAAAACCTCGTTCCTGGGGACACCAACCGCGTGAGAGACATCTTTGTGCACGACTTGGAATCTGGAGAAACGCAGAGGATAAGCGTGTCGAGAGGCGGCGAGCAGGCGAACGGTTCAAGCCACAATGCCTCCATGAGCGCCGATGGCCGCTACGTAGCCTTTGAATCTCAAGCCCGGAACCTGGTCGCGGGCGACACCAATGGTAGGTCGGACATTTTCGTCCACGACCGGGAGTCGGGCGAAACGACGCGGGTGAGTGTCTCGGGCGACGGCATGCAAGCCGACCGGGATAGCACCGATCCCTCCATGAGTGGGGATGGTCGCTTCGTGACTTTCGCGTCCGAGGCCCGGAACCTGGTCACGGGCGACACCAATCGGGAGCAAGACGTCTTCACCCATGACCGGCAAACGGGAAAAACGATGCGGGTGAGCGTTTCGAGTCGTGGCACCGAGGGAGACGACGACAGTCACCACCCGTCCATCAGTGGTGACGGCCGGTACGTGGCCTTCGCATCCGAGGCTCGCAACTTGGTCGCGGGCGATATGAACCGGAGACTGGACATCTTCATCCACGATCGGGAGACGGGCGAAACGACGCGGGTGAGTGTCTCGAGCGCCGGAGCCGAGGGCAATGGTGACAGCGAAGCACCGGCGATCAGCGCCGACGGCGGTTTCATCGCGTTCGCCTCCAGATCGGGCAACTTGGTACCCGACGACACCAACGGAAACGTGGACGTCTTCGTGCACGATCGACAGACCGGAGAGACGACGCGGGTGAGCCTGGGGAGTAACGGCGGACAAGCGAATGGCGACAGCAGCGCGCCCTCCATCAGCTCGAGCGGTCGATTCGTGACCTTCGAGTCCGTGGCGAGCCGTCTTGTGGATGGGGATGACGACGAGACGAAGGATGTGTTCGTCCGCGACCGAGGCCTGGGGCTGACGGTCCGCATGAGTGGTGGTCAGGAAAGACCATCGCCCGCCGAGGAGAGGAGCCGTGACGACGACAGCGACGATGCCGACGACGAAAGTGATGACGACAGCGACCACGACTCCGATGACGACGACAGCGAAGAACGAGAGGAAGCCGGCAGCGACCGTCCTTTCATCAACGGGAGCGGTTCTTTCGTTGCCTTTCGATCGAGCGCTTCAAACCTGGTAGGCGACGACACCAACGGCCGGAACGACATTTTTCGCTCCCCGGTGACGGATTTGAACCGGCCGCCAGAGGCCGGGGACGACGAGACAATCACGCCACAGGGCACCGCAGTCGATATCGACGTTCTCGCCAACGACACCGATCCGGATGGCGACGACCTTCTCCTTCGAGACTTCACGTCGCCCGCGAACGGTACCGTCACTCGCAACCCCGACGGGACGCTGCGCTACGCGGCCAACCAAGATTTCAACGGTCCCGACGAGTTTGAGTATTCGGTCGAAGATGGCAACGGCGGCACGGACCGAGCCACAGTGAGGATCACCGTCGAGCCCGTGACGCCTCCTGGCCCTCAGGCCGAGGATGACGAAGCGAGCACGGTGCTGGGTGCGTCGGTGGATATCGACGTTCTCTCCAACGATACCGGCGCCGGGCTCTCCGTCACCCAAGTCACCGATCCTCCCCACGGCACCGCGGTCATCAACCCGGACCACACCGTAACGTACACACCCGATGCGGGCTTCGTGGGATCGGACACGTTCGACTACACGGCGACCGACACGAACGGTCTCACCGATACGGGCACTGTGAACATCACTGTGGCACCGCTTTCGAACAACCCACCGACCGCACGGAACGATCAAACGAGCACGTTCGAGGACGTCCCGGTCGCGATCGACGTCCTGGCCAACGACACGGATCCGGACGGAGAGCCCTTGATGCTGGTAGCTGTTACGGCGGCTCTGAATGGCACCGCGATCATCGGTAACAACGGTGTCGTCTATACGCCGAACCCCGGCTTCGATGGCTTGGATCACTTCACGTACGCCGTAACCGATCCGCGAGGGGCCACCGCGAGCGCGTCCGTGCGCGTCAACGTGCGGGCGGACGCGATCCCTCCCGTCATCACTGGAGTGGTGGAGCCTCCGGCGAATGCCCTCGGCTGGAATCGAACGGACGTCACCGTCACCTTCGATTGTCAGGATGCGGAAAGCGGGATCGAGAGCTGCTCGGATGCGGTCGTGGTTACGTCGGAAGGAGCGGATCAGAAAATCACTGGCACCGTGGTCGACCGGGCTGGCAATACCGCGACGAGGACGCTGACCGTCAACCTGGACAAGGGCGCTCCCACGATCTCCCTCTCGGGCTTGTCCACGGCACGCCCCGGCCAGTCGGTCACGGTTGCCGCCGAGGTCTCGGATGCGTTCCCGCTCGACTTCGTGCGCTTCTCCGTCGATGGGGCGGTCGTGCCCGACAAGAAGTCGCCTCCTTTCCGGCACACGTTCTCCGTACCGACTGCGTCGGCGGGCGGCACGGAGATTACGGTGGAGGCCCTGGTCGCGGATCGCGCGGGGAACGTCGGTTCCGCGCCGTTTTCCATTCGAGTCCAAGGCGGAGGCTTCGTCCAGGGTGAGGTATACGACGACCGCCGCGGTGTACCGCTAGCGGGAGCCACGGTCACTCTCGATGCTGAAACCGTCCTTTCCGACGCGCGCGGGCGCTTCGGGATCTTTACCGACTCCGGAAGCGGCGTCCTTCGGATCGAGCGAGACGGGTT
>JBOGJF010000077.1:0-21140 GCA_050747785.1 Vicinamibacteria bacterium | reverse complement strand
CCGAGGAGGAGCCCGAGGAGCGCGGCGAAGCCGCCCGCGATCCACTTCATGGTGGGGCCCAGGGACCGGCTCCTCCGCTCCTCCGCCTCGGCCGCCTCAAGGCCCGCGGCCTCGCCCTCAAGCCCCTGGACGCTGAGCTGCGCGTGGAGGATCTCGGGGCGCTTCCTCACCGCCTCCTGCTCTGCGGCGTTCTGGGCAAGGGAGGAGACGAGGCCTCTGCGCTTCTCGTAGAACGGCCCGCCGGTCCTCACGACCAGGCGGTGCTTCGAGTACTCGTGGTAGGCAAGCCCGGCCGCCACCTCGCCGGCGATGCTCAAGAAGACGACCGCGACCATCGTAAGGGTGTTGAGGATTCGCTTCGCGCCCTCGATCCGCTCGCGCCGGGCAGGTGTCCCCGCGCTTACGGTCTCGCCGTCGATCTCGTACTGCTGCCCCTGGCGCTGCTCTTCCTGGATGCTCACGCCCAGCATCCGGGCGCCGCCCAGGGAGGCGACGGCGATGGTCGAGGAGAGGACGATCGCGAGCCCGAGGCCCGCGAAGACCTTGCGGAGGTCCCACTCCTTCATGGCCTCGCCGGCAAAGGTGAGGAACCCCGTCCAGCCGATGAGCGGCAGGACGAAGAGCGTGACCGCGAGGAGCGCCTTCTCCCAGCCCAGGGAGAGGAACCAGTTCACGGTCCACCAGGCGCTCATGACGGCGATCCCCGCGGCGAGGAGGGCGAGCCCTCCCCACCTGCGGGCGAGGATCTGGTGGGCGCGAAGGCTCGCCTCCGAGTGGCCCATCGTCACGATCTCGCGCTCGACCGCGGTCTTCCGGTCCTCGAGGACGAGGCGGTCCTCCTCCAGGCGGCGGAGTTCCACGTCCGCCTGGAGCCGCGCCTCGTGGACCTTGAGGTCGCGGATCGCTTCCCAGTTAGTCCGCGCTGCGCGGAGCGCTTTCCTCATCCCGAGCACCGTCGTCCTCCTCGAGCGGAACAATCACGATCGAAATGGGCGGCCAGCCCAAGAGCACCGGTGGATCATCGGGACCGTCGCCCTCAAGGAGAATGAAGAATGGATTCTGTGGAGGCTCCAAGGCCTTCATCGGACCCGGCGCCCCGTGTGGTAGCGGTCGTCCTTGTCCTTCACCGTGACCGCGTTTCTCTTCCACGCCGCGCCGGAGAGGCCGAAGGTCGCCGCGAGTCCGAGGAGGTCGCCTCCCGAGGGCTGCCACTTCTTCTCGCGCACCAACTTCCCTCGCTGCTCTGCTCCCGATGAGGTCCTGATCGTCGTCTCTCTCGCCACGCGTCGTCCTCCTCTTGGTCGCCTGAACTTCCGGATCGAAACTACGCGGCCCGCTTCTCCCGCTTCCTGCGGCGGTAGCCGCGCATGTACTTCCGCTGGTACTCGCGGCGCTTCTCCACTGCCTGCTCGCCGTGGGCCTTCTCCCACCATTCGAGCCAGTACTTCTCGCCGTCGGACTTGGCTTCCTGCCGGAGCTGACGCTTATAGATGGCGCTCGCCATGGGCGAGCAGCGGCGGCAGTACTTGCGGAGGGCTCTGCCTTGTCGGCAGTGCGCGCAGCGCCGTGCGGGGCCCTCCATCCCGTCTCCTCTCCGCCGCAAATGAAAACGCGCCGACCAGAGAGGCCGGGCGAATCGACGGAAATGAACGGGCCGAAGGAATCGGCCGAGGAATGACGCGGGCCTGAGCAGGCCCAATGGCGTGAAGGAACCACCAACTACTGTGGGCGAGTTTAAGCTGGGCCGTGCACCACTGTCAACCGCTCACCCGGAACTTTCCTGCTTATGCGTTCATCCTGCCTTCGCCACCAGCGAGAAGATTCTCCGGCCAACCGCTCATGAGCACGACAATCAGCCAACGGCCTGCCTGGTCCCCCGCCCTCTACCCCTCTATCTGCGCTGCGCGGGTTCCGGAGCCTTTGGGCAACCGCTCACTTCGCGCAAAAACGCGGCGGATACATATCCACCGAAGCCGAGGTGAAACGACAGGTCCACAAGCAACGCCGCCTCCTCCACCGGCCGATATGTACCTTTCTGTATGGCTCCGAAAAATGCTGCGCTCCTCCCGGCGAGATACTTCGCTCGCTTTGCCAATTCCTCAAACACTCCTGCCGCCTGACGTTCCTTTGCCGTCACCTGAATGAAGGCCAGTCCCGGCACCAAGCGCGCCTCCGCCACACCACACGAGCCCAAAGCAGCGCGCCTCGTCTCGGAATTCGCCTCGTTCAAGTAGCCGGTAAGCGTCTCTGTCAGCTTCTGCGTTGCCTTAACCCGGTCCCTAATCGTCTCAAACTTGCTGGCGGCCGCCGTAAACCCGTCTGCCGCCTTTCGCCCTAGTTCCCCCGCATTCTTTCTGTCCCCGGTCTCAAGCCGCCGTAGTGCCTCCAGTACGCCGATACTTGCACGCAGAAACTCTCCCGATCCTTCCTTCGCGGCGAGAAGAACTGCCTTGTCATCCGTGGAACCGTCGAGCTGACCCCAGCCGCCCCATGCAGGCCCAGCACTCCAGAACACGTAGATCCCCGCAATCCCCGCGATCACTCTCAGTGACCAGAGCATCCGCGCCCCTCCCTTCCGTCGAGTATCTCTTCGTCGATGAATCTCTGATAACGTGCTGGGTAGAACTTCTTCACCCGAGCCCACCAGGCTTTCATTCCTCCATGTCCCAATACGTCTCTCATGTCCCTGCGCGTCGCCTCCCACCATTCGGCATCGATATAACCCGCCTCGTGCAGGCTATACGCGTTGAAGCCGTGATTCAGCCACATCGACAAGTAAGGCCTCAAGGCGGCATCCTTTGGGAGATCTTCGGCCATAAGCGCCGCGTGCAACTCGGGCTTCTCAACCGCCTTCCCCAGCAACTCTCGGTGCGCGGCTACCATCATCTGAACCGTATTCGCCGTAACCGCCCGTTCGACAGACCTCGTCTGCATCGCTATGTATACGAGCGTGCCGAACAGCGCGACGGTCTGGAGCAGGTATATCCACGCTTGAAAGAAGGCGGTGTGCGTGCTGACCACTTCGAGCTTCCCCCACCCGAGACCGATAGCCAAGGGCCACAACAGCAGAACACCTGCGCCGACAACTGCGATCGATACCACCGCCGCTACTAACGGCCTTAGCAGCGGCCTCACCCACAAGGGTGCGTCCATGCCCCTCCCTCCGTTCACATCACTCGATGCATTTGACACCTGACGACCTCTTGGTATCATTGCGCCAGCACAGTCAAAGCATTCCTCCAGTGAGCTTCCCCATGCTTCTTCTGTCCGCGGTCCTGATCGGTACTCTCATCGTTGCTGTGCAGCTTGAGCGCCTGATTGCCACGCACCACGCGAGGCTCAAGCAACAGTTCCACAGCGACGCCATCGCCCTTGTAGCCCTCTTCGGAGACGAGGGCCTCCGCAAACTGAGGGCGGAGCGCGTCCCCAAGAATCTCTCGACCAGGGAGACCTTCGCCACCGGCCTCCTGCTCCAGCGATTCATCGTTGCCTACTGGATACGCCGCGCGTTTTCCGCCTCAGAGTGGAAGCGCATGATCATCGCGGACGCGCAGCACGCGCTCGATACCCCTCTCCTCCGTGCTCGCTGGCAGGAGGTCCAGAAGTGGTATCCCGATGATATCAGGAGATTCATGGCAACTTTGCTTGGTGATGCGGCTAGCTCGCGCTAGCCGCTCTTCTTTTAGAAAGAAACTGACCCGCCGGCGGAGGTGGGCCGGCTTTAAGTAAGAAAAAGAGGAGCGTCCTGTGAGGGATCACTCCTCGAAATACCGAATCAATGCGCTAATGCATTCCCGTTGCGGCACGCCCGAGCGGGCGGCGGGACCTGGATTCGTAGCTCGCGGATCAGCCGGAGCAGGTACGTGCGCTGGAGCCCGAGGGCCTTCGCAGCGTGCGTCCTGTTTCCGCAGTGCGCGACGAGCGTCTGCGTGAGCAGGTCGCGCTTGAAGTTATCGACGTGCTGATGGTAGGCGTGAGTCGGCGCTTTGCACACCTCCCTCCTCCTCGTTGCCTGCCCATTCGAGGCAGTCCCTGACGAATTCGCAGTCCTTGCACATCCAGCAGCCGCGGTTCGGGATGAAGACCCCGGCCTGGATGCCCTTCAAGACCTCCTTCGCGAGGTGGAAGAGGCGCTCGTAGTCCTTCTTCTCCCGGCCGGTGATGAGGGTCTCGACCTTGGGATTCTTGGTGCGGACGAGGTTGATCACCTTGATGTCTTTGGTCGGCCGGCCGAAGAGCACCTCGTAGGCGTAGCTGTACGCCGTGAGCTGGAGATTGTCGGGGAGGTCGGCGAGCGACCAGCTCTTCTGCGAGCTCTTGAGCTCGGCGACCACGTCACCTTCCTCGATGAGATCGATCACGCCCCGGAGGGGCACGCCCAGGACCTCGCCCGTCTCGGGATTCACGAGCGGGATCTGGAAGAAGAGCTCCGCGTCCTTCACCTGCGGGAGCGGCTGGCGGTAGTACTCCGAGAGCAGCTCCTTGCCTTTGAGGATGAGCTTCTCGGCGTCGTCGTTGTTCCCGAAGCGGATGTCCGCGTCAAGGCACTGCGCGTGCCAATCGGCCTCGAAGCACCTGAGGAGCCAGTCGAGCGGCCGCTGCCGGCCCTTCTTCAGCTCCTTGTGGAAGAGCTCGAGGGTCTTATGGATCGCGCTCCCGAGGACCAGGTTCGCCGAGCGGAAGAGCTTCGGCAGGCGGTCCACGTACTGGAAGCGGTATTTGAGCGAGCAGGTGAGGTAGAGGTTGAGCTGGCTGACGCTCAGTGCCTCAGGCAGATCCACCATCCGCCTCCTTCTGGTCGGCGATCATCTGCTCGATCAACTCACTCGCGCCGGACTTGGTGACGTCCCGGAGGTTCTGTACACCGAAGTGCTCCTTGAGGTGGGCCTCGGCTTTCCTCCCCTCGACGCCCTGCTGGGCGAGGAGCCGGAAGAGGTAGCGCTTCTGGGGCTCCGTCATCTTGGGCTCGTCGCTCGAGCCGGACGCGGGCCCGTTCTGCCGGACCGGCGGTCTCGCCGGCGCCGCTGCGGGCTGGCCGTTCCCCTCGACGAACTCCACCTCGCAGTCGGCGATGAGCCGCAGGAGCGGGCGTCCGTCGGGGTGCTTCAAGATGATCTGGTAGCTCTTCACGTTGGGCATCGCGGGTTCTCCTCTGGTGATGGCCAGGAATGCAGACGCGCTCCCTGGCCTGGTGGTGGTGGAAGAGGCCGGAGCCGAGTCGCCCCGGCGGGTTCACGGCGGGACTGCTGCTACGTGCGCCTTTGCAGACGGAACGGATGAAAGGCTTCGACCTTCTTCACGATCTCGGGAAGCTGCTCCCCGATGATCTCGGAGATCGCCGTCCAGTCGGCCTCGCCTTCGCGCTGGTAGAGCGAGACGAGCTCTCTTACGGCGAGCAGGAGGCCATGCCTCGGGCAGTACCAGACGCCGGACGGCGTCCTGACCATCTCGTCCCTGAATCGCGTCACGCGGCAGTCCGGATACTCGCAGGTGCGAGCCAGGCAGCCGTGAGGCGGTACCTCGGCGGGCTGCCCCGCCCGCACGATGATGAGCACCCATTCGCCGCAGTCGGGGCAGCGGCCGTTACTCTCTTTACCGGGCGCGCTCACGATGCCTGCGCCTCGAGCCCGAAGAACTCTCCGGGCCTCACGTGTCTTCTCTTGCTCATTGCGTCCTCCTTAGAGCAGTCCGCGCTCTGCGAATGAGACCCAGCGCTCGGTGCCGTTTCCGATGATCAGATGGTCATGAATGCTGAGATCGAGCAGCCGCGCGCCGTCCGCGAGCTGGCGGGTGAGGCGCACGTCCTCCCGCGACGGCGAGGGATCGCCGGATGGATGGTTGTGGACGAGAATGACGGACGCGGCGCCTTCCCTGAGTGCCGGCCCGAGCACTTCGCGGGGATGGACCAGGGACGCCGATAGGATCCCGGTCGAGACCAGCGTGTGCATCAGGTAGTGGTTCTGGGTGTTGAGGAAGATCGCCCAGAAGTGCTCCTTGTCGTCGTCGGTCGCCTTCAAGAAATCCCTGGCAAGGGCCGCGACGTCCGCGGGGCTCCCCAGGACGCGGGGATTCGGCTCTCTGCACTCGCGGACGACGACCCAGGTGGCGAGCTTCAAACGATACCGCTTAGTGCCCATTCGTGCGGAGCCCGAACAGCTGGCCGAGGCGCGTCGTGGCGCGGAAGCCCGGGACCGGCGCCATCTCCCGGATGGACCGGGTGAAGGCATTCATGAGGCCCCACTGAGACCGCGGCAGGACGTCCGTCATGCCCGGAGCGGGATCGAAGTAATCGTTCGAGACGCGGGGGAAATATCGGAGCGGAAGGATCCGCTCCCTGAAGACATCGAAGATGAGCGCCTTGGCATCCTCGTCGAGGATCTTCGAGTTCTGGAGGTCCTCGATCCGGCCGTTGAGCACACCGAGCTGGGCCTCGTAGCGGTCGAGCGCCCGCTCGATCTCGGCTGCGAGGTCGAAGCCCGAGGTGTGCTTCCTCCGGAGGGCGATCAAGTCGCCCGAGAAGGCGAGGTTGTCGCAGACCAGGACGCGGACCCCCACGGCGATCTCGACCGCCATGGACTTGTCGTTCGAGGTCCGGAGGCCGAGCGAGGCTGAGAACTCCCCGGAGAGATCTCGGGAGAGGTCCATGACCCCGAAGAGCCGGGCGCCGTCGCGCTGGACGGCGTACTGCTGGGTCCGGATGGCGAGGTCCCGCCTCCCGAGCTCGCGCTCGATCGCGTCCGCGAGGTCCGCGTGCGCGATGGGCCGCCAGGTGGCGGTCGGCGCGGGCGTCGGGATCGACGGGAGCTCTCCCCTCGCGACGAGCCGGCTGTTCTTGTAGATGAGCGTTCCTGACATGGTGCTCCTCCTTTTCTGGGATGCAGGTGGTTGCGGGTTGCCCCCGCCGTTAGGCGGGGGCCGTGGGCCCCCTTCCCCCGAGCGGGGGAAGGAAGGCAGAAAGGTGCGGGAAGGGTGGTGCGTGAGCTCTTCGGAGATTAGGCGGGAAGGTTTGGTGCTACGGGGCTATCTGGCGCTACGTACCGCTCGAATGCATCCCGCGCGTGCCTTGATGTTTGGCGTGTGAGTTATCGCGTCAGGTTGAGCGGGGCGTGGTAGCGCCCGGACTTTACCGTGTAGCCCAAGCGCTCGAGCTGCCGCTTGCGGTCGAAGAAGAGGTTCTGGATCTCCCCGGAGAGCTTGCTCTGCGGGTCGGGCCGCCTCCCGAGGTACTCGACGAACTCGACGATCGTCGCTCCCTCAAGAAACCCCGCGACCATGGTGAGGTAGTGCACCTCCCGCTTGTCGTAGCGGACGCTGAACGTGAGCCGGACAATCTTGTCCGGCGGCTGGTGCTCCTCGAGTTCTTCGAGGAACTCCTCCCACTGGTTGATGCGCACGATGACCATTGCGTCACCTCCCTTCGTGTGTGGATTGTTAACGGACTGCGCTCACCCTAGGGGAAGGACGAGGGGGACAAAAGACGTAGAAATTTGCCGGAAGCGGCAAGTTTCTACGTCTACGTGGCTTGCGGATTCTCGGGCAGGCTGGGAGCATGCGCAAGAACGAGAGCATTGCCTTCTTCGGGCGGACCAACTTCCGCACGGACCGCCGCGTCTTCGGGATCAAGCAGGCGGACCGGCGCGCGCACATGTACACGATCGGGAAGACCGGGACCGGAAAGTCGACGCTCCTTGAAACGCTCATCCAGCAGGATATCCAAGCCGGGCGGGGGGTTGCTCTGCTCGATCCCCATGGTGACCTCGCAGAGAAGGTCCAGGCTGCGATTCCCGAGGAACGGCGGAAGGATCTGATCGACTTCTACGTGCCGGATATGGTAAGGCCTCTCGGCTTTAACCCCCTGGCGAATGTGCCGTCGGAGAAGCGGCCCCTCGTCGCCGCGGGGCTCCTCGAAGTCTTCCGAAAGATCTGGGCCGACTCCTGGGGCCCGCGCCTCGAGCACATCCTCCGGAACTGCCTCCTTACCCTCCTCGACCAGCCCGAGGCATCTCTTGCGGACATCCTCCGCCTCCTCGACAACCCGACCTTCCGGAGCTACGCCCTCGGCCGCGTCCGGAACGGCCAGGTCCGGGACTTCTGGCTCCGGGAGTACGCGAACTACCCCTCGCGCTTCCAGATGGAGGCGATCGCTCCGATCCAGAACAAGGTGGGGGCATTCATCACCGATCCGCGGCTCCAGAAGATCCTCACCCAGCCCCGGAGCTCTTTCGACCTCCGCCGGGTGATGGACGATGGGAAGATCCTCATCGTCAACCTGTCTAAGGGGTTGGTCGGCGAGGACGCCTCAACGCTCCTCGGTGCCCTCCTCGTCGCGATGATCGGCTTTGCGGGGCAGAGCCGCGCGGAGCTGCCTCTCGAGGACCGCCGAGACTTCCATGTCTATCTCGATGAGTTCCACACCTTCACGACGGAGGGCCTTGCGGGGATGCTTGCAGAGCTCAGGAAGTATCGCGTAAACCTCATCCTCGCCCACCAGTACCTCACCCAGCTCGATCTCTCGGTCCGGGATGCGATCCTGGGGAACGTGGGTACGATCATCACCTTCCGGCTCGGGCTCCCCGACGCCGAGATCCTCGCGAAGGAATTTGCGCCGGAGTTCTCCGAGCACGACCTCATGACCCTCCCGAACCATCACATGTACCTCAAGCTTATGATCGACGGCGTGGTGTCCAAGCCGTTTAGCGCCACAACGCTGCGGGCGTTTGAACTGCCGGCTTAGGCGGCGGGCGCGTCATCTTGTGCAGCATGGAAGAAGGCCACGCCGAGGGCAGCTGCGTCGAAGATCGCCATCTTGTAGTCCTCGCTCATCCAGAGCCTCCTCACCGGCGGGAGCGCGTCGGCGAGCTCCGGGAACCGCCGTACCAGCGCCATGGCAACCTGCTGCTTCGTCGAGGCGCCCACCTCAGCGAAGGCCGCTTCCTGGGCCGCGGGCGAGATCATTCGCGTCTCGATGTCTCGTGTCGCCGCGACCCGCGCAATGCGCTTCATGAGTTCGCGGACGCGGGCGGGACGTCGGGCATCCCAGGCGCGATAGTCTCCAAGGACGACGATCTCCGGCTCGTAGCGATCCACGAGGCGCCGGAAGAGCCTGAGGCTCTCGCTGTGCTCCCTGGCGTTGCGCACACCCCAGTAGATCAGCCCTCGGCGCTCCTCGAACACGACAAAGCCGAGTCCCTTCGGGGTGGGATCGATGGCGAGGATCCGGGTTCCTGCTACGGATGGTGAGGTCATTGGGTTCGGGTGGATTCAGGACGTTCTCCGGCCGCGAGCCGGGTAAGAAGGGCGAGCTTACGCTCGCAGGCACCGCTCGCGGGGTCCGCGGTGAGCCGCTTGGTCAGCATGGCCGCGCGCCGCCGGGTCTCTTCGGCCGCCTTCTCGTAGACGCCCGCGAAGAGTTCCCGCGCCGGTATGCCGAGGACCGCCTCGCAGGCGAGCGCTACCTCCAAGGTCGGCGCCCGACCGAACGACTCGTACCGGGAGACGCGCGAGCCGCTCTGGTAGCCCAAGAGAAAGGCCACCTCGTCCTGAGAGAGGCCGGCTCGTTTCCGATGCGTCTTGAGGTAGTTGGGCAGGTGGTGGGCCATGAGGCGGGGAAGCGTGAGCGCGCGAAAACCATCCGCGACCGTATCGCGACGAGCCTAGACGGAACGGCAAGGAGCCGGAAGACGTAGAAATTTGCCGGTTCCGGCAAAGTGGAGGATCACCCGAGGAAACGAAAACACCGAGGCATGGAACCTCGGCGTCATTGCTAGAGCGGGACATAGTCCAACACAAAGTCATAGTTTTGTCAATAGTGCCGCATAGTTGCGCACACCGTCTGCATCAGGGCCTCGGGATCACGGTCGCGGTCCGTGGTGCCCCGCCTCACTGTTCCATGAGGAATCCGGCAAGCACGTCATTCTGGGTCACGACCCCGACTAACTGGTCTTCTGCACCGAGGATCGGGACGCAGCCAATTCTCCTGTTCACGATTGCCTCCGCAATGTTCCGGAGAGAGGTTTCCGGATGCGCCGTGGCCAGCGGCCCGCGGGTCATGATCTCCCCGACCCGGATGCCCAAGACGCCCCTCACGCAGCCATGGAGAACGAGGGAATCACGGGTGGACTGGGTGGACTCGGGGGACTTCCCGCCGCCGACAGACACGCCGGCGCCGCGCCCGAAAGCAGACCAGTATTGGCGAGCCCTGTCTCCCCGTGGAAAGCAGCCGCTTCCCCGGTCGAAGTCCCCCGAGTCCACCCAGTCTACCCGGAGAGTATTTCCTCGTCGCTCGGCGCCCGGGCACTCCGCTCCTCGGGCCCGAGCCCGTATCGCTCGTAGAGCCGCGGGAGCTTCCCCATCTCGGAGGGCGGGACCACAAAGGTTCCATGGCTCTTCCGCGTCTTCAGCCCGAGCCGTTTCCTGATGGTCGCGCCCACCCACCGCACCGTCCGCCGGTCGTGCTCGCTCGTCTGGCGGTCGTTGAAGCCCGCCGTGATCTCCTGGAGGGCGACCCGGCCCTCGGGGCTCGCGCCGCGGAGCTCCCGGATGATCTCGAGCAACTCCGCCTCAAGGTCCATCCCGCGCGCCGCGACCATCTCGCCGTGGTACTGGCGGGCGAGATCCTTGAGGTCCGCCCGCGCTTGGGGGTCGTCCACGATGGAGAGGAGCGGGACGAAGATCTGATTGAGCCGAGGCTCGATCGTCCGGTCCACGAGGTCCTCCTTGGGGGTGCGCTTCCGGAGATTCCGGAACCGGAAGAGGAGGAGCTTGTTCCTTAAACGGAGAGCCTCTTCTTTGTGGTGGGCCGGCAGGTTGATGGGGACGTCATCTCGGAGCTTGGACTGGCCCATCTCCTCGGTGATGCAGCGGCTCTCGAGGGCCCGGTCCTCGAAGGGCCTTCTCGTCGCGACGAGCTTCGGCCCGAAGACGGCGTAGGCCCGCGGGTTGAACTCCCGCGTCGGGGACGCCTCGCTCCGGAGGACCGGGAAGCCCTTGGCGTTGCCGTTGTTCAAGATCTTGATGATCTCCGCGCGCTCGTCGCTCAGGCGGAAGTCCGCCTCATCGACGATGAGAGTCCCCCGGAAGGCGTCGAGGATGCGGAAGAGGGGCGAGACCGTGGAGGCCCCGCTCGCGAAGATGGGCTTGTAGCAGAGAGAGCCCATGGTGAGGAGGAAGCGCGTCTTTCCGCTCCCCGGATCGCCCTTGAGCCGGAGGTAGGGCAGCTCGTTGAAGTCGTCGTAGATCCAGGAGAGGAGGACGTAGTAGGTCGCGATCTTCTCGTAGAGCGGGCTCACGTCCACGTAGCGGTGGATGAAAGCCTGGATCTCCCC
Source organism: Vicinamibacteria bacterium (assembly GCA_050747785.1). GTDB lineage: Bacteria > Acidobacteriota > Vicinamibacteria > Marinacidobacterales > DATDRI01 > CBDANW01. The sequence continues at coordinate 9,816 of JBOGJF010000077.1, read as the reverse complement.
CAAGAGCTCCGCCTCCGAACCGTACTCCTCGGGCCCCGAGGGAAAGAGCACGACCTCGTGCCGGATGAGGTTGTTGTGGGGCGAGTACGGCACTGCGGGCCGGCCGGGGCCGAGCTCCACCCGGTCCGCGTAACGCCACGTCTCCCGCTCCCAGACCACGAATGCCGTCCGTGCTCCCTTGGGCCGGTAGACCATCTCGATGATGGCACCGCTCTCGAGGGTCGCCGAGACGAGGGGGAAGGGGCCGCTCGTCCTCCTCGTGAGGGGACGCTCAGGCGGCGTGTTCGTCATGGCGAGGGACGAGCTGCTCGAGCGCGTCGAGCGCCTCGGGAAAGCTCAGGTGATCGAGCTCCCGCACGAAGGTGATCACGTCGCCGTGCGTGGAACAGCCGAAGCAGTAGAAGCTCCGCGTCTCGGGGTAGACGGCGAACGAGGGCCGGTCGTCCTCGTGGAAGGGGCAGCGGCCGAGGAACACGCCGCCTGAGCGCCAGAGCTCGATGCGCTGCCCGATCACGTCGGCGATGGGAACCTCGCGCTTGATGCGCTCGATCCGTTCCCGGGAAGGGTCGCCCGCGTGCCAGGTTCTGATCGGCACTCGCTCAGGCTCCGACGAAGGCGGCACGGGCTTCGTAGCAGCCAAGAGCTTCTCGAACTCCTCCCGGCTCCGGCCAAGCCTGACGAAGAAGTCCGTCACATCGCCGCCCTCGCCGACCTCCTCGGGCAGCACGACCACCTTGGCATGGGGGATCAACCGACCGATCCTCTGCGTTCCCCTCCATCCCGCCTCGTCCCGGTCGAAGCAGAGGTAGACCTCCTGGACGCCCGCGAGGTCTTTCGCCCACTCCTCGCGGAAGGTGCCGGCACCGCCAGTGGAGGTCACGGCAGGGAATTCCTGGGCCTCGAGCACGAGCCGGTCGAACTCTCCCTCGCAGATGATGAGGCGCTCGGGCCGACTGAGCAGCCGCTCCCAGCCGTAGAGCTCGTAGCGCACGCCCCGGGGCGCGAGCATCTTGGGGCTCTCGCCCCGGTCCTCCGGGTCCTTGGCGAGCTTGAAGAAGGCGACTTCGCCAGCGCGGTTCGCGATCGGGATCGTGAGCCTCGTGCCGTTCCAGCCGAGGAGGTGGCTGCTGATCAGGGGGTCCGGGATGCCTCGACCATGCAGATACTCCCGGATCCGGGTGGGCAGGGCCTCGTGGTACTCCCTCGCGAGGCCGAGAAGGTTGGTGTGTGTTTCCATGGCGCGAAGCCTACGGTGCCGTGCGTTCGCCCAAAAGACTGAGAAACCTGCCGCCCACGGCAACTTTCTCAGTCTTCGGGAGTCCACCCTGCCCTCCTATCCTGGGTGACGCCATGCCACCTCCGAAGCACCTCGACATAGTCTGGGAGACGGTCCCCGACGATGATCCCGAAGACCTGATTCTCCGTGCGCTCGACATCCTCGTTCCGACAGATCTCCATCCTGAGAATCGCCCCGCCCTTGACGAATCGCGGCCGAAGTCTCATGAATGAAACACGGCCTCACTTCGCTCTCCTCTGTCATGCCTGCCGTCCCCACAACCATCCGTCCTGTTGCTCTCTACGCTCGCGTCTCAACCGACGAGCAACGGGAAGGCCAGACGATCAACTCTCAGATCGATGAGCTCCGCCGCTTTGCTGAGCACAAGGGCTGGGTCGTCCTGGACGTCTACCAGGATGACGGCTGGAGCGGCGGCATTCTCGGGCGACCCGCCCTTGACCGCCTCCGCGATGACGCATCGAAGGGCCTCTTCGGAGCCGTCATCGTCAATGACGTCGACCGGCTCGCCCGAGACGTCAGTCATCTCGGCATCATCAAGCGGGATCTCGAGCGCCGTGGCGTCCAGATCGTGTTCCGCAAGCTCCCCAGCGGCAACACCCCGACGAACAATCTCCTGGTCAACATCCTCGGAAGCTTTGCCGAGTTCGAACGCGAGCTCATCGCCGACCGTACCCGGCGGGGCCGACGCCACAAGGCGGAAGTCAGGCAGCAGTTCGTCGGCAGCCTCGCACCGTATGGGTTCCGCTACCTGCCCAAGCGCCACGGCGGCCCGTCCGCGGGCTCGCTCGACCTCGTCCAGGATGCGGTGGCCGTCGTGCGTGACATGTACCGATGGGTCGATGCCGAAGCCCTTTCGGCGCGCCAGGTGGTGAGCCGACTGAACGCGTTGAAAGTCCCGCCTCCGAGAGGCGGACGCTGCTGGCAGCGCTCGTCCGTCCGGCGCATCCTGCGCAGTGAGGTATACACCGGCATTTGGTACTACAACAAATGGGAACACTGCGAACCCCGTGCTTGCGCTCCTACCCCGTACCGCAAAAGCATCAAGTCGAGCGCTCGCCCCCGGCCGCGGTCTGAATGGATACCTGTCGCACTGCCTGAGCGCTTCGGAATCATCGATCGTGACCGCTGGGAGCGGGTTCAGCAGCAGCTCGATCGAAACCGGGTCTTCTCCCTCCGCAACGCCATCCACAACTACCTTTTGCGCGGCCTCGTCCGGTGTGGCGCGTGTGACCGGGCCTGGGTCGGGGATCCTTGTCACGGTCGCTACTTCTACCGGTGTTCGTCCCGTTGCCGATCGTTCCCCGCTGTCCCTGAGGATCTGCTCAATGAGGCCGTATGGAATACGATACTCAAGGTTGTTCTTGATCCTGCGATCCTCCTGGATCGTATTCGCGCTTTGACCGCGCGACAGTGTGCCGAATCGGCGCGTCTCGCCACAGAGAAGCGCGATGTAGCCGATGCGCTCTCTCGGCTCGCGGAGGAGGAAAGCCGTCTTCTTGAGGCTTACCGGGCGGGGGCCCTCACGCCAGCACTTCTCGCACGCGAACTCGAGAAGGTGAGCGTGCGACGCTCCGCGCTAGAGAATCGCCCCGCAACGGCGTCAGAGGGGTCCGCGGTCGCGCCGCACGTTATTGAAAAGTCCATCAGGGACGTGCTCCAAGCCGTCGCTCGGCGCATTCCGACGCTCAAGGTAGAAGAACGCCAGCAGTTACTGCGCCTTCTACTCGTTTCCGTCATCGTCCGGGGGCACACGATCACGATCGTGGGACGCATCCCACCGACCTCGGACTCTGTCGCTGTCTCCAGTACTCCCGACCTGCCGTCCAACGCTCCCAAGCAAGGTCCCCGAGTGGAGGCAACGGAACAGGTCCAATCTGTCGAGTGTCGAATTGTGGACACGGCGACAGGAGGTTGTGGTCACAATCCGTCTCGACACGTGGAGTTTGAAGTCGTTGCCGGGCTAGAAAAGCCCCTTCGGCCCTCTGCCACGGTATCAAGGAACCGGGCCGCCTAACGCAGCCTTCGCGCCCAGCAGCAAGAACACCGTCAGCCATAGGAGCGTGTTACCGGCCGGCCGTTCAAAGTCGCTGTCCCCCAGGAGCCCATGGCAAAGCCGGTTCCGCAGGTTCGGGCCGGTCTTCTCGATCAGGAGCGACCTCGTCTCCCAGAGCAGATCCTCTCCGAGCACGTCCTTCGCGCCCTCCATACGCAGGAGCTGGTTCAGGTCTCGCTCTTCCTGGACACCTTGGGCGTCCATAGACGTTATCTGGAGCCCAGCCTCCCGGAAGACCCTCCTGAGGGAATTCTCGAGCTGGGGGACCACGAGATGCGAGAAGAGCATCTTGTCTCCCTCGAATCCCGCCACGAGCGCCCGCTCGTAGATGCTTCGTCGGTCCTCGGGAACGAACGTGCTGCCTTCAACCAGTTCTCGGACCGCTGCCTTCCACATCGCGGCTTCGCTCGACACCACGATCGACCGCGCCTCTTCGAGCAGCGTGGCACCAGCCAAATCATGGCGCATGGCATACGCCTGGACGACCATCGCCTGGAGCTTAGCCTCCTCGTCCTCAAGCATTCCAGGCACCGTTGCGGCCACGTTGCCCTCAGGAACCATGACCTTCGTCGAGATCATCGCCGAGAGCGGATGCGCCTTGCTCTGCCTCAAGACGTCCTCGCGGACCGCGGCGTAGGGGGCCGGCGCCCGGAGCCGAGCGAAGGCCTCAATCGCGGCCCGGCCAGCCTTGCCCGCCATCGCCCGACGCGCTTCGAGGATCAGCGGCTCGACATCCATGGGTACCCCAATCGGCTTCATCTGTGAGAGTGCGAGTTCATTGGCCCGCCGCAGTTCGCCCATGAGTTCGGCGACCTTCGCCTGTTGCCCTCCGGCCTTGCGGTAGGCTTCAATCGCGCGCTCGAGCCGGTGTGCGATCTGGAATCCGTCTCCTCCCTCGGGTGTCCGGAACTTTGCTGCCTCGGCCTCCCAGTGCCGGGCGATCGCAAGCTTCGCGTCCTCCGCCTTCGCCGGGAGCCTCGCGCGCTCGTAGCACGTCGCTGCAAGGTCGTAGTATCGCCTCGGTTCGTCGCAGCCCGGCCGGACCGGAAACCCCTTCGCTATGGCGACACACTCGTCGCCGAGTCTCTCCCAGTTCGCCACCAGCCGATTCTCGATGAGGATCTCCGCGAGCGCCGCCGGCCAGTATCCCCGGTCCGGCGTGAAGCACTCGCTTCTGTCCCGCTCGAAGAGCGTCTCGATCTTCTCCTTCACGATCCGCCGCTCTGGGGCCTTTGTGCCAAGTCCCATCGCGATCTGGGCGGCGCGCTTGAGATAGTCGCGCGTGGGCACCCAGGAGTCGATCTCCCGGTTGGCAGACTCAAGGTACGCACGGATGGCCGTTCGGGCGTACTCGTGCTTCCGAATCCTGATCCAGAGCACGTCCGCCACGCGCGCGACGAAAACGGGGTCGTCACAGGCGTCGACCAGCTCCTCAAGCTGGCCAGCTTGCTCCGGGCTCAGGTCCTCGGGCAGGAAGGTCCGGCGCCCATTAGGGAAGACTGCCAGAGGCCCGAACGGACCCTCGGCGCCGAACTGGAAATACATCGAGAACACGTTTCCGAGAAGGCGGAGACTCGTTGCGAGATCCTCGTCGCCGGCAGCCGCGGCTTCCTTCGCACGCTTCGCGAAGGCCCCGTCATACTCGATCGGGTCGGGACTGGAAGCGCGGCTTGTCAGATCCGAACACACCTGCTTGATAGCGTCCTGGAGCGTCATGGGAGTCGTGATGGGCCTTACGGCATCAGCCTATCGTAGGCCCAGCTGGCTTGCCAGAGACGACGTGGTTACCCATGACGCGCCTGGACTGTCGCGAGGAGTGCCGCTGTCACGTCATAGTGGCCGACCACGCCCACCGGCCGCCCCTCCGTGTCGAGCACGGGAAGGACGCCGACCTTCCGCTCTGTCATGAGCGCGGCGAGCTCGATGAGAGTCATCTCGGGTGTAGCTGTGACCAGCCGGTCGGCCGGGATCATAATGTCCGCGATCTTGACCTCGAAGACGCCGCGCAGGGTTCCGTCGGGAGCCGTCCGGTCGAGGATCCTCCGGTAGTCGCGATTGGAAACGATCCCCACGAGCCGCCCGGACTCATCGACGACGAGTGCATGCCGTCGCCGGCCTTCACGCATGAGAGCGAGCGCCGACCACACGTTGTCTCCGGGACGAGCCCGTAGGAGGTCTCTTTCCATGAGGTCCTTCGCGGTCACGGTCCCCTGCCTCCCTGTCCTTGGCGCGAAGGCTCTGGGCCCTCGCTCCCCCGGGACTTCCTTACCTCCGTCGTATTCATTGTGACGCAGCGCGAGCGCGCCCCAAAAAAGGAATCAGGGCCGCTGGCTGATGCCGCCTGAGACCCCCGGGGCACCGCCCGGTCAGTCGCGATAGAATCCCGGGTACCATGAACGACTTCCACACGATCTGGCGCGACCAGTGCGAGGCCGCCCGCGACATCAATGAGGCGTTCGGTCTCGAGAAGGCACTCGGGTACCTCATCGGCGAGAAGCTCTTGAACTTCGTCGAGGCCGCGGACGAGGATCCCGACTTTGCGGGAGAGCTGCCGGCGTTCCTCCAGGAGATCAGGACCATCTTCGAGCCCTCGGAGATCCGCGCCTACCTCGACGGGGTGCGTCGCGTCGGACCCCTCGGGCACATCTTGAACGACGACGATTACGAAGAGTTCCGGGACGCCGGCGCCGTCGACGAGAATCCGGTCGAGTGGGCCCGGGAGATACTCCTTGTCGAGCGGGTCAAGACGATGCTCCTCCTCGACGAATCCTGACTCCCCTGTTTGTCCGGCAGTAGCCAGGTCTCCCGGGAACCGGAAGGCTAATCGCGGGGCGTTCCCTCAGCCGGCCTTATAAATGATCCAACTTACAAGCCCGTACTTCACTGCCAGCCCGGCGATGGTCGAGGGCAGCCAGAGGACACACGTATCTCCTGCTGAGGCCCCTGCGACCGCGAGATCCGATCTCGGGCTGTGCACGACGAAATAGCAGCGGGCAAAACCTCCAAGGTCACGAAACCGCTCTTGGTACGCCCGGAAATCTGCGAGGTCGGCCTCCGACTTGATCTGCACGCCAAAGCGCTCACCCGTGATCGGTGAAATCAGGTCGAGGTCCAGGGTCTTCTGGGCGCCGCCGGCCTGGCCGATGCGCTGCCATCCCGCCTGTCTGAAGATGAGGTCCATGAGGATCTCGAAGTCGCGCCAGTGAAGCCGTCGGATGAGCTCTTCCAGTCGGCGCTCAAGCTCTGACAGCGCTTGAGACGCCGCACGAACCTCCTTGGGCTCGACGCCGTTGATCTTGTTGACCAGGTACTCGAAGGTATCGACGGCGCAGATCGTGCCGCGGAAGCCTTGCGTGCTGAGGAGCTTGCCGCTCAAGCGGGCCGTTGAAAGCGGCCGGCCGAGAATATCCGCTGAGCGCCACTGGTCGATCGCCGGCCTGGTCTTCGTCCCGTCCGGTAACTGTGTGATCTGCCGCTTCGAGAAGCACCACCAGAGAAGGTCGCCGAAAAATGTCACCCAAAGCACGTCCTCGCCAGCCTCGTAGAAGAGGCGGACCTGGTTCATGTGATTGGTGACGGTGCCCGCCGCCATCTCGGGAGAGCCCCGCCTGAAGTTCTCGGTAGCCTCCTGCCAGGATCCCTTCAGGCAAAGGCCATGGGGCACGTCCTCGTAGCCAAGGCGGAGGGTCTGCTCTCGCGTGAGGCAGTCGCGTTCCCAGACACCCGCCTTGCCGAGCTTGATGTAGAGGGCCTTCGGCGGCTTGATCGGGTCCACGGCGAGGATTATAGACGCCTGCTCGTCATCCCTCAGCCTTCGCACTACCTGTCCGGGCTACCGCTTGCTGAAGAGCTGGCGACGGCCGCATGGTCAACGACAGCTTCCGTAGACGACGATCCGCGCCTCGTCCACACCTGCGGCAACCGTCGGCGTCTCACCGCCATCCACATCGAGCCACTCAAGCTGCACGCGATCGAATCCCAGAAGTCTTCGCAACTCGCCGGTCCACGCGTCGCCGCACGCGATCCACGTCGTGAATGCATCGGCATCACCGCGCGCAGGTGAGATCACGACCGCCAGGTCGAGATCGCTCCCCGGCTGTGCAGTGCCCTTGGCATACGAGCCGAAGATGAGGAGCGCTCGGACCAGCGGGTTCCCCTCTGCCCATGTCCGCAGCCGGTTCTTGGCCAGATCAAGGTCCACCATTGTCCCCGGTCGGCTCCCTCGGTTCAGTTTCAGCTGTCTACCCAGTCGCAGGTCGCCGCGATGGCGGCCACGAGCCGCGCTCCGTCCGGCTCGGTCAACGGTTCGGCGCCCAGATGTTGGACCAGCCAGAGGCCGCTTTCCCGGATCTTCTCCACCGGCGAGTACTGACCGAGCCAGGCGGGCGACGACCGGCAGGCGCCGCATCGCGCCACTGTCCCGATCAGTCTCGCTTCGAGGCCCTCTGAACCCATGCGCTCGGCTTGGCCTTCTAAGACGACGAATCTGAAGGAGAAGTTCTCTCGCAAGATCTTTGTCACTTCCGCCTCGATCTGGCGCTCCTTGCTGACATCGCGCAGGTGTCCATACTTCTCCAGCGTCTCCCGCTTCGTGAAGTCGAGGTTCCAGACATCAAGGTAGGGGCTCTCGCTTCTGTTCAGCAGGGCGCGGCCGATGTTCTTGCGGAAGATGCTTCGGTCGTGGGGCGGTGACTTCATTGCGTCGAAGTTCATCTTCGCTTCATTGAGCAGGAAGTGCTCGGCGATGCGGCCTCGGAAGTTGCCCTCGCGATGCGTCCCGATCCGTACGATCCGCGATTGGTTGCCGCCGTGTCCCCAGATCTCGCCCTTCTCGTAGAAGAAGTAGACGCCGTTCTCGGGGAGGCGCCTGAGCTCGAATGGATACTTCACCGCCGGGAGGCGCTCGAGCTGAAGATGAAGCCAGCGACAGAGGTCGGCCATGGAAACGTTCTCAGACAATATCCCAGAGGTGGGTGATCTTGACGACCCGATCCTTAACAGTCCGTGGTGAAAGTCACTGAGATATCCATCGCCAGGAGCGAGGACGAGACCGTAAACTGCGGCCCATGGCGATGGGCAAACGCACGAGCGAACAAGCGCCGATGTGGATTCCGACCACCGAGCTGCCGACCTCGCCGGGCCATCCGTTTTACGGGCGGCTGAACGCCATCCTCGACGCCGCCGGGTTCGATCGGTTCGCGAGGAGCAGTGTCAGTCGTTCTATGCGGCCGTGATGGGACGACCCAGCCTGCCGCCGGGCCGGTACTTCCGGTTGCTGTTGCTGGGCTACTTCGAAGGGCTCGACTCGGAGCGCGGCATCGCGTGGCGCGCCGCGGACTCGCTGGGAGTGCGGAGCTTCGTGGGCCTCGGGCTCGACATGGCGGCGCCGGATCACTCGACGATCTCGCGCACGCGACGGCTGATCGCGCTGGAGACCCATCGCGCGGTCTTCACCTGGGTCCAGGAGCGCCTGACGGCGGCCGGGCTGCTGAGGGGCCGGACGGTGGCGATCGACGCGACCACGCTGGAGGCCAACGCCGCGATGCGCAGCATCGTCCGGCGCGACACGGGCGAGACGTATCAGGAATTTCTGACTCGACTCGCCGCGGAATCCGGCCTGAAGACGCCGACGCGGGAGGCGCTGGCGCGGCTCGATCGGCGCCGGAAGAAGCGGACGTCGAACACGGACTGGAAGAACCCCTTCGATCCAGACGCGAAGATCACGAAGATGAAGGACGGGCGGACGCACCTCGCCCACAAAGCCGAACACGCCATTGATCTCGAGAGCGGCGCGATGGTCGCCGTGACCTTGCAAGGTGCCGACCTCGGCGATACGACAAGTCTGGTCGAGACGGCGATCGCGGCGGCCGAACAGGTCGAGGCCGCCCACGTCGCGAGCCCGGTGCCGGCCGTGCTCACGGAGCTCATCGCGGACAAGGGGTATCACAGCAACCAGACGATGATCGACCTGCACGCGGTCGGCGTCCGCTCGTACATCGCCGAACCGGATCGCGGACCTCGCCACTGGGTCCACGCCCCCGCAGCACAGCACGCCGTCTACGGCAATCGTCGGCGCGTGCGCGGGGCGCGCGGGAAGCGGCTCCTGCGCCGGCGCGGGGAGTACGTGGAACGGTCCTTCGCGCACGTCTACGACACCGGCGGGATGCGCCGCACGCACTTGCGCGGCCATCCGAATATCCTCAAGCGCTTGTTGATTCACGCCAGCGCCTTCAATCTCGGCGTGTTGATGCGGCAGCTGGTCGGGGTCGGTGCGCCCCGCCGGCTCCAAGGGCGAGCGAGGGACGCATCGGCGCTCGAAATCGCCCTCGCCTGGCTGTTCGAGCGGTGTCGGATGCCTGCGCCCACGCTTCTTGTCGACCCCGGGCTCCTCCTGCGCGTCTCGCGCCGTCCTGCTGCCCTCGCCGTCGCTTGAGCGCGAACGAGACTTACACCACGGACTGCTAAG
>JBOGJF010000076.1:0-3636 GCA_050747785.1 Vicinamibacteria bacterium | reverse complement strand
CCACACTGACGCTTCATCGCGCCGGGAAAGTTCGCGTGGGGGCGGTCATCCAAGGCAAAACCGGATACGCGACGGTCTACGTCAAGCCGTCACCCATCGAGACCATCGAGATTGCACCTCTTGGCGGACCGGTGGTGGTCGGTGGCCTGGTGAAGCTGACCGCCACCGCACGAGATTCCCGCCGCGATCCGCGAGAAGACGCGACGCTCATCTGGACCAGCGACCGGCCGTCCGTCGCGACGATCGACAAGGGAGGGATCCTGACCGCCGTCTCTCCCGGCCGGGCACACCTGGTCGCAAGCGCCGAGGGCGCGAGCGCTCGGTTGGAGGTAGACGTCGTCGAAAACCCGGTCGCGTTTCTTTCGATCTCTCCCGGCTCGTCCAACGTTCGCACCGGCGATGTCATCCGCTTCGTCGCTTCCGCCAAGAATCGGGAAGGTTCGCGAGTGGATCCTCCCGTGGTCCGATGGACGGTGAGTGGCTCGGGGGCCTCCATCGGGGCGGACGGCGTATTCGTTGCGGACCTGCCCGGGAGCTACTCCGTGATCGCGGTGAGTGGGCGGGAAGTCGCCTCGGCATCCGTTGTGGTCGCGGCGCGCAATGCGGAGCGGGAGCTAGTAGTCATAGGTCATGTACCGACCAACGGCGTCCAGGTCGCAGAGCAGTGGATCTTTGGAAACTATGCCTATCTTTCCTCCATCGGCGACCAGATCGAAGTCTACGACATCTCTCATCCCGCCGAGCCGATTCGAACCGACAAGATCACTTTCGATGCGCGTCTCATCAATGACGTGAGCGTCACCGCGGACGGCAGGGTCGGCGTTCTGACGCGGGAAGGCGCTTCTAGCCGCAAGAATGGGATCGTTTTCTTGGATACGTCCAATCCCGCGCACCCTACGATCGTCTCGGAGTACACGAAAACAGTGACCGGGGGTGTGCACAGCGCCTTCATCGATGGACACTACGTTTATCTCACCGACGACGCCACGGGCTCTCTGCGGGTCATCGACTTCGAGGACATCCGCGCTCCGCGCGAAGTCGCCCGCTGGGAAGTCGAGAGCCTCACGGCCAAGACGATTACCTCGGAAACGTCGGGCGGGGAGCTTTCATCGGGAAGGTATCTCCACGACGTTTACGTCAAGGACGGGCTCGCCTACCTGGCCTACTGGCGGGACGGCTTGGTGATCTTGGACGTGGGGAACGGAATCAGAGAAGGCACGCCCGAGACGCCGCGATTCGTGAGCCAGCTACGCTTCGACTATCACGATCTCTACGGCGACGACTGGCTTGCCGGTGCCCACACCGTGTTTCGCTACGAGAACTACGTATTCTTGGGCGATGAAGTCTTCCCGGCCGAGTTCGACATCCGCTCCAAGGAACGGATTCCGGTACGAGGTGTTTTGTGGGTGGTGGACGTCTCGGATCTCGAGAACCCGACGAAGGTCGCCGAGTACGGTGTGCCGGAAGCCGGCGCGCACAACGTCTGGGTCGAGGACGACATCTTATATATGGGCTACTACAACGGTGGCGCCCGGGTGGTCGACGTCTCAGGAGAGTTGCGCGGCGATCTCTACCGTCAGGGACGGGAGATCGCACGCTTCTGGACCGGGGACTCACAGGGGTTCCGACCCAACATGCCCTTTACCTGGGGTGCGCAGCCGCACGGCGATCTCATCTTCTTCAACGACCTGAATTCCGGGCTCTGGATTCTGAAACTGGGCAAGGTCCGGAAGAAAGGAACCACGACCGCGCCCGGCTATTGAGTCGGAATGGCAGCTAGTCAGGCGGATCCGCAATCACTTGTCGGCCGCCAAACTAGGTGGTTGCTGGACTGAAGCTCGTCAGGCAGCGGGCCCCGCGGCACTGATCCAGACTAAGGTGCCGACATCTTCCAGAAGGCGATTCCCGCTGCCTGAGCCCCGACGTCGACCGTGGCCACCGTCTCCAACCTTTCGAGATCGACGACTTCCACCGTTCCCGGTTCCGTTCCAACTCCCTCGACGGAAACAAATGCATAGAGGTCGTCGGGTGCCACGACGACGCCGTGAACGACTCGTCGACGAATAGGAATCCGAACCAGCTCCCTTCCCGTCCGGAGGTCGAACACCGAAACGGACTGCCCGCGCTTGTTCGTCGCCAACAAGCGGCCGTCCCCGGTCCTCGCCAGGTTATAGACTCCCTCGCCCGCGCGCAGGCGACGTTTGACGCTCCATGAACGCGTATCGATCTCGACGATCTCGTTGGATTGGTTGCAGGCCACGTAGACGGACGTCCCGTCACTCGAGGGCTCGGCCCACGTCGGCGAGCAAACCGGCATCGCGTCCTCGTGCTCGGCCGAGTGGTGCTCGAGCCCAGGTTCGCCCGTGGGCGGAACGAGGAAGGTTCGGGAGACCTCGAAGGTAGCCGCATCGATCTCCACGAGTGTGTCGTCCATCATGCACGCCGAATAGTGCTTCGTGCCCTGCGGATTGATGCGCGATCCGTGCGGCATCGTGCAGGTCGGTACGCGGGCGACTTCGACCATTTCGTCCGTCGCCACGACGGAAACGGAGGAAGGCCCGATGTCGCCGTGCAGGTTGAAGTTGACGGTGAAGACGAAATTGTCGTCTTCGGATACCTGGAGTGTCGCAGGAAACATGCCCAGCTCGATTCGACCCACCACCGAATCATCCGCGGTACGGTACTTCCACAGCGATCCGAACGGTCGACCGTGGGCAAGGCTCACATAGTAGAACTGTCCATCCGCCGAGACATCGACGCCGTGCGGCCCGTCGATGTCCACCGGCATGAGGCCCACCTCGACTTCACGATCGACCCGCGCGCCCTCCCGCCCAAAGTGCACCCGCTGCACCAAGTCCGCCGACTCGCAGACGACGTAGACCCAATAGTCGCGTGCGGGCTGGCTGGATGAAACAAGCGAGACCAGGCAGAAGAGGGCCAGGATCAGCACCCAGGTAGAGGGACGGACCGACCCCTTTGCCCGGACCATGCGACGTGACTCTAGCGCGTCCCCATTCGAAGGGAGCTAGCCACCAACCTGCGCTGGGAAGACGAAGTACTGAGCATCAACAACGATACGCGGTGCGCTTCTTCACTACCGAGTGAGTCGAACGCCTGGTTGGGCGCATGATAGCACGGCGTACCACGTCTGCTATAATCCACGCCCATGGGAGACACTCCGTGACACCTAGCTCGCGCGGCTCTCGCTTCAGGAACAGTCTGTTAGCGGGGTTGATCGCCGTAGTACCGCTCCTGGTAACCGTCTTCGTGTTGGTTTGGTTAGCGCAGCTCATCGAGGGACTGATGGCTCCGCTTTTTTCCTGGGCTCTCGGTCGATCGGTTCCTGGGCTCGGCTTCGTGTCCGCGCTACTGGTCGTGGCGACGGTCGGAATCATTGCCACGACGGTAGTCGGCAGCCAAATACTCGCCGCCGGAGAGGGATTTCTCTCGCGGATCCCGCTCTTCAAGGACATCTATGTTCCGGTCAAGCAGCTCGTGGCTGCTCTTTCGCCGCAGAGCGAGTCCGGTTTCAAAAAGGTCGTGTTGGCGCCCCACCCCAAGGGTGGGAGCCTCAGCATGGGATTCTTGACCCGTGAGTTCGAGATACCCGATGGAACGGGACAAGCAGTCTCGTGG
>JBOGJF010000075.1:0-6732 GCA_050747785.1 Vicinamibacteria bacterium | reverse complement strand
CGTTATCGACGACGAGGATCTCGAAAAATCGATCCGGGGCGTTCTCGAGGAGCGAATCGAGGCACGGACCGATCGTCGAAGCCGCATTCCATGAAACGATGATCACGGAGAGCCCAGACGGAGCAGGCGAGACCGTTTTCACTTGATGATTTCGAGCTCCAGCTGGGTGAGGCGACACGCGATCTCCCGGCTGTCCGCGTTTCCGTAGATCGTCCCTGCATTCACGGTCCATCCGTACACCAACCGGATCTCGTTCACTCCCTCTCGCCAGAAAGAAGCCGGGACAGTTACCTCTCGAGTCTGCCAACCTTCGACCAGCGAGAGGGACGCAGCTCGCCGACCATTGACCTCGATCGAAACCGGTTGGCTCCAGCTTGCGTCGTTGCGACTCGCTTCTCCCGTGAGTCGGAGTTGGTAATCGAAGGGCTCGAAGAGCGGGACGAGCCATGTCGAATCGTCGCCTACCGACCAACGGTAGGATTCGCCGCCCTCCTCTTCACGGACCGACCACCCTCGGCCCAGAAAGAATCGGTCCTCCTCGCTTCCCACGTCGATCACCAAGTTGTTGTAGGGTCGGTGGCCATAGGTGAGATCGAACTGGGCCGGACTGACGCCGTATCGCCAGGCGAAGAGCCAGGATGCGGGTGCCGACGGGGGGTGGCCGACGAGCCCGTAGAAGGTCCTGACTCCGCTCGCGACCGCGTCGGCGAAACGGAAAGTCCCCATCTCCGGGATGTCTCCCCGGTAGACCTGCCGGGCGAGCAAGAGATTCCCAACCACGAGACCACCGAACGCGCCAGCGAGGAGCACCATCGGCCGGCGGAGCAGGATCTCGGTGAGGGCGCAGAATCCCAGCGCGAAAATGAAGAAGGCCTCCGCCAGGCGGCGGCTGCCGAAGGAGTAACCGGCATACCAGTCCCAGGTGCTACTGAGAAGGTAGATGCCACCGGCCAACGTGACCAAGAGAGTGGCCGCAAGGCCCCGATCCTTCCGAAAGAAGAAGATGAATAGCCCTATGACGGCCAGGTAGGTGGCAGGGTTCCAAGAGAACAAGCCGTGGTTGGATGAGAAGAGAAATTCGCCGATGCGAGGGCTGCTCCAGTAGCGAAGCGTGAACCCGCCGAGATCTCCCATCCTGAAAAACGAGCTGTCGGTGGAATAGTAGAAGTTATAGAGCAGCAGCGGCAGTGCGGTGAGCAGGAACGCGAGCGCGACGAGTCCCGCCGCGAGTATCGTGCGCCGTGAGGGGCGCCGGTCTCGCGAGAGGACACGAAGCCCGATGCCGCACAGTGTGATGAGAGGCGCGATGAGGTAAAAGACATTGTAACGCTGAAGAGAAAGGAGGAGCCCGCCGACCAGGCCGAGCGCGATCCAAGTCGTCGTGCTGGGCGATTCGCGAGTCTTCATCCATAGGTAGAGAAAAACGCTCACCGCCACCGCGGTCGTGGCGTGGGGCATCGTGGGCGCATTCACCGTGTACCATAAGAGACTCGAGGACAACCAGAGCACGCTAATGGAGACAGCCGCCAAGTGGGGCGCGAAGTACCTGCGGCTAACCCGGTAAGCGATGACGACCGCCGCGAAGCTCCAGAGCACGCTCATCACGCTGACGGCGTTGATGTAGGGATGGCTGTAGCCGTCGGCGGGGATTTCACTCCCAAACCAGTCGAGCGCCTTCACGGCCGCGTGCGTGGCGAGGAACGCCGGGACCCAGAGCAGCGACGTACCAGGCTCGTGACTGGGGTCAGGTGGTCTACCCAACCGGCGGCCGCGCTCAGCGATGTATTGAAACCTCTCCGGCACGAACTGCTCGAACTCGTTGGTCAGATCGAGATCGCCGTCCATCACCATCGAGCGGACGTAGACGAAGTTGATGACGCCGTCTCCGACGAGCCTTCCGCCATAGTCGTGAAACAGGAAGAAAACGAAAAGGAAGCAAGAGAGCAAGATGAAACCGGGAGTACCCAGCGCTGCGAGCCATTGGCCCGGCTTCGGGCCGATCTTCGAAACCCGGCTCCGGTTCAGCCAAGTCCGGACGCCTAGGAGAACGAAGCAGGCGAGGAGTGCCGGGTTCGTGTCACGGGTCGCGATCGGGATACCCAGGCGGGAGAGATCGAGCTCGCCGAAAACCGCGAGGACCATGATGTAGGCGCTCAAGAGCGCTAGGGAAAGCTCGATGAGGACCTCGAGGCGGAAGCGCGCGGAGCGCGTCGCACTCGCGGGTTCGCCCTTGGAGCCCTTGGGTATTGTCTCGCTCCTATCGGTTGGCAAGGTGGTTGTCGTCGCCTGGCCAGAACGGCCCCGGAACTAGGGGAGCTCGAAGTGCTCGAGATTCAGCCTCACCCGCTCCACGAACTGAAACCCGATCGCGCCATCGATGATGCGGTGGTCGAAGGTGAGGGCTAGCATCATGATCGGCCGGATGCCGATGGCGTCTTCGATGACCACGGGTTTTTTCTGAACGGCTCCCAGTCCTAGGATGGCAACCTGGGGTTGGCTGATCATCGGCGTTCCAGTCAGCCCACCGAACATGCCGGGGTTCGTGACGGTAAACGTCGCTCCCTGAACTTCATCGACCGATAGCTCTTTTCCGCGGGCGCGCTCCGCGAGATCGTGAATGGCGCGGGCGAGCCCGACGAAGTTCATCTCGTCGGCGTTGCGGACGACGGGCACGATGAGCCCCTCGTCGAGGGCGATGGCCACGCCGAGATGGACGTGTTTTTTCATCACAATCTTCTCGGGGAGGACCGACGCATTGAAGATCGGAAAGTCCTTGATGGCTTTGACGGCGGCCTCGGCGACGAAGGGGAGGAAGGTGAGCGGGATGCGTTCGGCGGCCAGGAACTCTTCTTTGTGCTCTTCGCGATACTGCGCGATGCGATGGATGTCGCATTCGGAGAACGACGTGACCTGGGCCGAGATCTTCTGGCTCCAGACCACGTGGTCGGCGATCTTCTTGCGCATCGCGCTCATCGGCACCACGGTGTCCTCGGGCTCGGGCTGGTAGAGGTACTGCTCGGGCGTTTCGTCGCGTTCGGGCAACGACTGCGGCAAGGGAACGAGGGCGTGTGGTAAGGGCGGAGTTGGATAGGGGGACATCACGGCAAACGGGTTGAGCGGCGGATAAGCCGGCCAGTAGGCGGGGGGGACATAGTTCGGTTGGGGCGCCTGCGGCGGTGGTTGTTGCCGCTGCAGTTTTTGCTCGACGTACCGTTTCACGTCCTTCTTGCGGATGCGTCCGCCTTCTCCCGTTCCGGGAATCTGTAAGAGTTCGGACGTCGGGATCTGATATCGGTTGGCAAGCGACAAGACAACAGGGGAGAGAACTCCCTGCTTCGATTCCGTCTCTTGCGCCGGAGCTTGTTGCGGGCGCGGGGTCTTCGTCTGGAACACGGAGGCCTTTTCCGTCTCCCTGAAATAGCCTCCGGTGTCGGCCGAGGCCTTCGAGGGAGGGGTCGTTTGTTCGGTCGTGGCTGGCTTCTCCATCTCGCCCGCGATGATGGCGATCGCGGTGTTGATCGCGACCGTCTCGCCCTCTTGAACCAAGATCTTCTCGAGCACGCCGGAAATCGGCGCCGGGACTTCGGTATCGACCTTGTCGGTCGAGATTTCGAGTAGCGGCTCGTCACGGGAGACTCGGTCGCCCACCTTCTTCAACCACTTGGTGACGGTGCCTTCGGAGAGGCTTTCACCCATCTGAGGCATGATCACTTCTGTCGGCATCGTTCCTCTCTTCTCAGTACTCCAAGAGCTTGCGGGCCGCCCCCATCAGGAAGAGACGTTGGGATCGCGGCGCTTGTCTTCGCGAAGCGCGTCGGCGCGAGCCGTTCGAATTTCCCGATCTGGGTCTTGACGACGCTCATCGCCGGCTCCTACGTTGCCTACTCTTCAGCTCTTAAGTGGGGAGAGTATAGCACTGGCGTCTGACGAGTTCGATTCGTGGGATTGCTTATTTTGACGCCCAAAGGGCGCGTCTCGAGCGCGTCTGACGAGTTCGATTCGTGGGATTGCCTATTTTGACGCCCAAGGGGCGTGTCTCGAGCGCGTCTGACGAGTTCGATTCGTGGGAAACTGTCCTCATCCTTTCTTCAGAACTCCTGGCTATTCTCGGCAGGACGAGATTCGGTCGCCGACTCGGCGCGCCGATTCGAAAGGAGGCAGTTATGCGGAGTCGAAGTCTCATCTTTCCATTGCTTGCGACGAGCGTTTTGTTCGTGGCGGTTTCGGCGTTAGGCTTCCAGTGGGAGACGATTTCCTTTTCCAAACACAGAATGATCATCGAGTTCAACGCGAGCGCGCAGGACGTCGGCGTGCAAGTCCTGGTGGATGGAGAGCCCTGGAAGCGGCTCGACGTCTTCCACCCCAACGGTAACCGGATCCTGGAGATCACCGGCAAGGGGAGCTTGAGGTTGCAGGGTCTTACGGAGCTCTTCTTCGAAAGCTCCGAGCCGTCACTCAAGGATCTTCCGCTGAACGAGTTCCTGGCCCGCTTTCCCGAGGGGGCGTACGAGCTCAGGGGAGCGACGGTCGACGGAATCGGGATAGAGGGAACGGCCGTGCTGGACCACACCATTCCCGCCGGACCCGAAGTCGTCTCGCCGGCTTCGGACGATGGTGAGCCGGCATTCGTGGATCCGGACCACCTTGTGATCGAGTGGGAGCCGGTCACCCGAACCATCGACGGTTCGACGAGCCTCCGGATTGCGGGCTATCAGGTCATCGTCGAGCAGGAGAACCCCCTTCGCGTCTTCAGCATCGACCTTCCCGCCTCGGCGACGAGCGTGAGAATTCCGGCGGGATTCCTCGTTCAGCGGGACACGCTTCACAAGTTCGAGGTTCTGGCGGTCGAGGAAAGCGGGAACCAGACTATTACCGAAGGAGAGTTTCTCACTTACCCCTGAGGTTCATGTCGAAGACGCACCTTTAACGAAAGGAAGTCGATCGCATGCGACATCGCATCCACGGGCATCTGCGTTCCTTACTCTTCGTCGGACTTGTGGCGTCAGCGCAGCTTTTCGTAGCTTTGCCCGTCATCGCGCAGGAAGCGTCCACCCAGGCGACGTCCGAGGATCTACCCGAGTACTTGAAGGATCGAGGCACGGGGGTTGCCACGTCGATGTTCGGTACTTACATCCGCCGTGGTGAGTTCCTGGTCTACCCCTTCTTCGAGTACTACCGGGACAACAATATCGAATACAGTCCGGAGGAGCTCGGCGCCGTGGGTCTGACGGACTACCGCGGGCGTTACCGAGCGAGTGAAGGCCTCGTGTTTTTCGGCTACGGGATCACCGAGGACCTTGCCTTGGAGATGGAGATCGCCGGAATCTCTGCGACGTTCGAAAAGTCGCCCGACGATGCCTCATCGGTGCCAGACGTCATCAAGGAATCAGGGCTGGGAGACGTCGAGGGGCAGCTCCGATGGCGATGGAAGAGAGAGAACGAGCGCCGTCCCGAGTTCTTCAGCTATTTCGAGTTCGTCTTCCCTCATGCCGAGGACAAGGTTCTCATTGGAACTCCTGGGTGGGAGCTGAAGTTCGGTAGCGGGATCACGCGCGGCACGAGCTGGGGTACGTGGACGGTTCGCGCCGCCGTTGAGTATGACGAGGCCTCGACCAGCCATTTCGACCTAGGTGAGTACGCTGTCGAGTACCTTAAACGCGTCTCGCCCACCTGGCGGTTCTACGTGGGCATCGAGGGGGCGAGCGATGAGCTAGCGCTCGTCACCGAAGCCCAGTGGTTTCTCACGCGCAACGTCTTCGTCAAGCTCAACAACGGGCTCGGGTTGACGTCCAAGGCGACCGACTGGGCCCCGGAGGTGGGAGTCGTCTTCTCATTCGGCGCCGGTCCGATAGACTAGTCTCCGTGGAGATCCTCATCGTCGAGGACGACGAGCGCATGGCGGCGCTCTTGAAGCGCGGTCTCGAACGGGAGGGCCATGTCGCTACCGCCGCCGCGGATGGCGCGGAGGGGCTGGACTTCGCTTTGGCCCGGCCGTACGACGTCGTGATCCTCGATGTCATGCTGCCCGTGCTCAACGGGTTCGAGGTCGCGCGTAGGCTGAGACAAAGAGGCTGCCGGACGCCCATCCTCATGCTCACCGCTAAGGATGCCTCGCCGGACATCGTCCATGGTCTCGACACGGGAGCCGACGACTACCTCACGAAGCCATTTTCCTTTGACGAGCTTCTCGCGCGCCTTCGCGCGGTGGCCCGTCGCGGTCCCATACCCCGGCCGGTGGTCCTCGAGGTAGGGAATCTTCGGCTCGACCCCGCGTCCCACGAGGTTTCGCGTGGCGATCGCACGCTCCAACTCACGCCCAAGGAATTCCGTTTGTTGGAGCTTTTGATGAGGCGCGCGGGGAAAGTGCAGTCACGAGACGCCATCATCGAAGCCGTCTGGGGCTACGACGCCGACGTCGAGCTGAACACCGTCGACGTCTTCTTGAGCACCCTGAGACGAAAGGTCGATGCCGACGAGGACACGCCCCTCATCCACACGGTTCGTGGGATCGGCTACTGCCTGAAAGAGAACGGCCCGTGATCGGCCCGCGCTCGCTCGAGTTTCGACTGACGGCCTGGTATTCCTCGATGCTCTTCGTCGGTTATCTGCTCTTCGGCCTCGCCTTGTGGCTCACCGTCCGATACGCGGTGCGCGCTTCCGTCGACAATCTGCTCCTCGACCGAGTCGAACGCCTCGCCGCCGCCGTGGCGATCGGTGTGGACGGCCCTGAAG
>JBOGJF010000074.1:0-2167 GCA_050747785.1 Vicinamibacteria bacterium | reverse complement strand
GCCGGAAGACGGCCGTGCCCCGATTTACGTGCTCCGCGGCGGGTTGATCGAGAATCTCTCGGTGGTGTTGCGCTAGCTCCGGCTGCATTTGCCGAGTTGCCTCCATCGGCAACTTCTCCTATCCTGCCCATTCGTGTCCCACGCTAAACGCCACATTGCTTTTCACGGAGGTGCCGGGACCGTCACCGGTTCTCGCTATCTCGTCAGCGTCGGACAACGGAAGTTGCTCGTCGACGCGGGATTGTTCCAGGGCCTCAAGGAACTGAGACTCATGAACTGGCGGGGGCCCGGATTCGACCCCGGCACCATCGACCATCTCTTACTCACGCACGCCCACATCGATCACAGCGGCTACATTCCACGTCTCGTCCGTGACGGCTACTCCGGCCCGGTCCACTGCACCCCCGCGACGTTGGACCTCGCTGCGCTTCTCCTGATGGACTCCGCGAAGATCCACGAGGAAGACGCCGACTACGCCAACAGGAAAGGATTCAGCAAGCACAAGCCCGCGTTGCCTCTCTATACCAGCGAGGATGCGGAAGCGGCCATCGCTCGGATGCATCCCGTCCCCTATGGCACCTGGCTCGAGCTCGGGCACGGAGTCAACGCTCGGTTTCTGAACGTCGGCCACATCTTGGGTGCGGCGATGATCGAGCTACGTGTCGCGGGCGGTACGGGCTCCAAGGAAACGACGATCGTTTTCAGTGGAGACGTCGGGCGTTATGGCGTCCCGCTCCATTCCGATCCGATGGCCCCGCCCGCCTGCGATTTCCTGGTCATGGAGTCGACCTACGGGGACCGACGCCATGACCAGCTCTCCCTCGAAAGCCAGCTGAGTGAGCCCATCCAAAAGACATTCGATCGGCGGGGTACGGTGCTGATCCCGTCATTCGCGGTGGGGCGCGCTCAACTGGTCACCCTCATCCTGCGCAATCTGATGGAGCGGGGCGATCTTCCCGAGGTGCCCATCCACATCGACAGCCCGATGGCGGTCGACGCCACCCGCATCTACAGCCATCACTTGAGAGACGAGAGCCTGGACCCGGACCTCGACGACGATGGAAGAGAACGCCTGTTCCCTCGCCAGGTGCAGTTTCACCAAACGGTCGAGCAGTCGAAAGCGCTCAATGAGCTTCCCGGGCCACGCATCATCATTTCAGCGAGCGGAATGCTTACTGCTGGCAGGGTTCTCCACCACTTGCGCCGACTCTTGCCGGAGGAACGGAATCTCGTCCTCTTGGTCGGCTACCAGGCGGCGGGGACCCGTGGCCATGATCTCTTAGAAGGGGCGAAGTCTCTCAAGGTGCACGGGCAGCAGGTTCCAGTTCGCGCACGCTTCCACGCGATAAATGGGCTCTCGGCACATGCCGACTCCGAGGAGCTACTGCGTTGGCTCCGATCCGCCCCAACTTCCCCTCGAAAGGTGTTCATCACGCACGGCGAGCCGGAGGCTTCGCGGGCGTTGGCCCGCCGAGTCGAGAAGGAGACGCCGTCGCACTGTATCGAGCCACGCTTGGGAGATCAGTTCGATCTGGACGCGCTCTGAACGCTGCCCAACGCAAACTCAAGTTGACTTAATAGTTTGCCTGGCATACGGTACTCGATCGGAAGTTTTGGCTAATGCGTATAAGCCCTTCCCGGTGTGTTGCTTGTGGAAACTGCGTGCCGATTTGCCCGATGGGGGCCATCGCCATCAACCCCGAATCCAACCGAGCGGAGATCGACCGCGACAATTGTGTCGAGTGCTACCAGTGTTACCGGGGCATGAGTCAAGAGCATCTGAACCCCACTGTGGTGCGCTCGCTGCGCACGGTTCTGGGGTGGATGCGCTTGCGCTTCGAGCCGGAACCGGATGTGTGTCCGACCGCGTCGTTCGAGCCCGAGGATCTCGCCTGGCCGCGAGTCGTGCGGCGTGCCTTTTCGGACGTCACGTCCACGCATGAGAGCACCGGGGTCCATGGTCGTGGCACCGAGGAGGTCAAGACCAACGACGTCACACACCGGGTCCGAGAGGGCGAAGCAGGTTTCGTCGTGGAGTTCGGGCGCCCAGGCGTGGGGGCTCGTTTTCGCGACATCGGAATGATGACGACCGCCTTGGCGAACGCGGGTGCCGCATTCGAACAAAAAAACCCTGTCACCCAGCTCATGACCGATCCCTCCCGGGGAA
>JBOGJF010000073.1:0-8124 GCA_050747785.1 Vicinamibacteria bacterium | reverse complement strand
GCCCTTGGGAGAATCCGGAGCTGATGGCTGGCCTTCCCGCCTTCCAAGGGGTCGTCTTCACCCCCCTCATCGAATGGATCATCGAGAGAGGAGCGGTCTCGGGAGGCTGTTTTCCCAGCTCTCATGTCGCGGGAAGCTGGGGCATGGTGCTGGGCCTGACGGCTCACCACCGGCGGGCGCCGCTGGTTCTCGGGTTCTTTGCCGTTGGGATGAGCGCGGCATGCATCTATACGAGGTACCATCACGGTGTCGACGTGCCGGCGGGTCTGTTAGCCGGTGTCGTAGGCGCCTGGACCGCGAGAACACTCACCCACCTCCCTACACGATCGGCCGCCGAGTCGTGAGCGGGGAAAGGAGAGCTCGATGAGTCGGAAGCCCATCGATAGAGACGCCTCACTGCGGGAGCAGTTGGTGAAGCTCCTGACCGGTGCGCAGGCGCACGTGGACTTCGAAACGGCAGTCGCGAACCTCCCGCGGGAGCTTCAAGGGAGTAAGCCGCGCGACGCGCCTCATTCCCCGTGGCAGCTCCTCGAGCACCTGAGGATCGCCCAATGGGACATCTTGGAATTCAGCAGGAACCCGAGCCATGTGTCGCCGAAGTGGCCTGAAGGTTACTGGCCAACGGATGAGACCCCGGCCGAAGAGGGATCCTGGGAGCAAAGCCTCGCCGCTTTCCGCTCCGACCTCAAGGCCTTCCTGAAGTTGGTCGAGGACCCGGCCACCGATCTCTACGCCCCGATCCCGGGTGGGACAGGGCAGACCGTCCTTCGCGAGGCCATGCTGATCGCCGATCACAACGCTTACCATGTCGGGCAGCTCGTCCTCGTCCGGCAACTTCTGAAGTCCTGGTGAGCCACAGCTCGCGATCGGCCCGCTGGGATAAGGTCTTTCAGAACAATCACTTGACGAAAGCGCCGGAGCGTGTTATAAAGATAAGTGATGCCTCTTTATGAATATGAATGCCAAGAGTGCGGCCATCGGTTCGAAATGCTGCAAAGAGTGGCCGACTCGCCGCTCAAGGTCTGCGTGAAGTGCGAGGGCAAAGTGGATCGGCTCTTATCGTCCCCCGCGATTCAATTCAAGGGATCCGGTTGGTACATCACGGATTATGCCCGCAAGGGGCAGTCCACCTCGACCCCAAGCTCAGACAAGACCTCAGAAAAGAGCTCGGGGAGCACTTCTAAAACAGCCCAATCTGAAAAGAACCGCTCTGAGAGCGGCCCTGCGGCAAGTGCTTCGAGCACATCCAAAGAATAAGACTAAGCCAACCTAGTCTTCTGGTCCCCTGGGAAAGCCCTTCAGGTGGACCCCTCCATTTATTTGCCTTAGTGCCGCGGGGCCCCACCCCCGCGGCTTGCGCTTTCGGCGGCCCACTCGGGCCGGGCTCGTCCAGTCTCACAGCGGGCCTCACTCTCCGTTCGGCCCTGGCCTCCGCTCGACTGGCGTCGCTGCGGCCGGCGCTCGCGCAGCGTGCCAATGGATTTTCTTGAGCACGCTGCTGGGCCTTAGTGCCGCGGGGCCTGCGACTTCGTCGGCTCCCCAGCATTTCGGGATCGACACCCTCCTCGGCAACGAGCGATACTGAGCGGCCGGAACCGGCTTAAGCCATGGACCCGTCGAAAGGCACCGATGCACCTCAGCAATGGTGGACCCTCCGCGAGCTGAGTTGGCTCACGGCCGCGTCGCTCCTGGCGGTGAGTCTCGGCTATCTGGCCCGACCCACGATGGTCGTCTCGCCTGGGTCGGGACTACTGAGCGCGCTGAGCGTTCGCGATTTCCATGGCGCCGAAGGCACGTATCGCTGGACGCGAGACCGGAGCGCGCTGATCTTTCCCGACCCGGGCCCCGGGCTGGAGGTTCGGATCGAGGCCGAGGTCTCCGGCTTCCGACCCCGCGGTGAGTCGCTTCCACTCCTCGTCGTTCAAGCGGGCGGTGCGTCCCTCCGAACGCAGCTAGCCCGGGGTATGGAGACGATCGTAGTCGAGGCGGTGACCGAGGGCTGGTGGAAGTCCGATCTCGAGGTTCGGTTTCTGTCCGAAACGTTTACGCCGGGTGAATCGGATCGCCGTGCCCTAGGCGTTCGCGTTCACGCCGTGAGATTGAGACCCCTCGGATCCGGCCTCTGGCCGCCGGGGCTTCCACCGGCTCGCCAGCTCGTTACCACGACCTTCGGTCTGCTCCTTCTCTTCGGTCTCCTCATCCGCGCCGGCCGGCCCCGTCGACACGCTTTCTACGTCGGTCTACTGGTGGCGCTGGCGTGGGCATTCGCTTTCGCATTCGCCCGACCTTACGCGGCGCTCTCGTCGCCGACGATGTTTTGGACGCTGGCGCTGGCAACGGCAGCCCACATCGTCTTTCCGAACGCCACGCGTGTCTTCGTCGACTCGATCTCGGAGGCCGTGCGCGCCGCACGCCGAGGGGCTCGTCTTGCCCGGGGCAAACGTGCCGTGGGTCTGGTTATCCTCGGCGGCATCGGAGTCACCGCGTCCTATCTGGCGCGACCGATGCTCCAAATCAACATTGGCTCCGGTGAGGAAGTGCTCATCGCCAGTCAGTTCGCCGGCTTCGATCAAATCGAGGGCGTGAAGTTTCGCCGGGCCCTGCCCGGCGCCGCGATGGACCTTCGAGACTTCGGCGGCGGCAGCGACTGGACGATCGCCATCACGGCTCAGGTCGTCGGTCCCTCTCGATCGCTGGAGCTCGCGCGTGCCGGGGAAGAAGGTCTAGCCGCCACATTGGGACCTTCGTGGAGTCGACACACGATGATCGCTCATGCACCTTGGGGTTGGCGCTCCGGGTTGGAGCTCTTGTTTCCCTCCGCCTCCTACTCCCTCGACTTACGGGTAGCCCAAGTTCAGATCGATCGCGGACGGAGCCTTCCCTCGTTGCGGGCCGCCATGCTGGTTGCCGGAGCCGTGTTGCTCTTCTTCGCGGCCTGCGGTGCGACAGGCCTGAGCGCGCCAGCGTGCTTTGCTCTTGCGGCTTCACTCCTCGTCGCCCAGCTCGTGGCCCTGACCGCGGCGCCGGTTTCCGTCATCCCGTTTCTTCCGTTCTTCTTGGGCACGACGGCCGCCGGGCTCGCGTTCGCAGCATTGGCCACGGGCGCGCTCCGAGCTCTCGCCAAGCGCGAATGGATACCCGCCTTGGCTCCCGCGGCTATCGCTGCTTCGGCCGTCGGATTCATGGCCTGGCTCACCGCCACGCTCTTCCCGCTGTACCAGGGTGGTCACTTCGTCTTCCACTCTTCGATCGCGGAAGAGATCTGGCAGGGGCGGTTCTTGACCTTCTATCTCCCCTCGCCCGACAACATGCTGAGCGTCCAGAAACAGTGGGGCAATCTGGTGATACCTCACTCCTGCCTCTACCACACGCTCGTCTCCCCTTTGGCCATGCTCCCTCGCGGATGGTTTTACGCCCTCGAGAAAGCCGTCCTGGCGTCCATGCTCGCGACCCTGTCGCTTGCCGCGGCGATCCTGGCAAGTCGCATGGCAGGCGCCCGAGCGGGAGCCCTCACCGCGATCGTCGCCGTGACCAGCTTCCCCACGTTCCAACTCCTCGAGCTCGGGCACCTCATGACGATCTTTGGTTGTTGGGCGGCTACCATGGCCCTCACGTTCCTGGTCCTCCGCCTCGAACAGTTGCCGGAGCGAGCCACCTGGTGGGGCGCCACGGCCCTCCTCACGCTCTGCTTTCTTTCCTACACCGCATCGTTGCTGTTTGCCGCTACTGTCGTTGCCCTGGCGGTGCCGATTCTTTACCGCGCCGTCCCCCAGCAGGCGAAGGCGCTGGCGCTGGCCCTTGCCGCCGCCTCGGCCGCCGCCTTCTTCCTTTATTACGTTCACTGGACGGTGCCCTTCGTCGAGGAGTCACTGCCCCAGATCCTGGCTAGCGCCGGGTCGAAGGCCGAGGGTCCGACGCTCTGGAGCCGGATTGCCGGCGAGCCACGAAAGCTCGCCTATACATACGGCGCAGCAGCTCTACCCCTCGCGGGTCTGGCCGGCTTGGGTCTTCTGACCCGATCGCGGGAGAGAACACTCCTCATCCTCTGGGCTGGCGCCCTCATCCTGTTCAGTGGCATTGACTTGTTCTTCAACCTTCTCCTCAAACACCACTACTTCGTCATCGCTCCGGTGAGCGTCGGTCTAGGTGTTCTCGGCGCGTGGCTGGCGTCGAAAAGGCTCGCCGGCGGGGTGCTCGCCCTCCTTTTTCTCGTCTCTTGGATAATAAACGGCGGCTCGGCGGCTGTCAGGCTAGCGCTCGGGCCTTACTGAGCGTTCATACAACCTATTTTGTTTCTGCAATATAGCGGTTCTTTGTGATGAAAATTCTTACACTGAGGGGAAACCCCAACAATCAAAACGCAGCCTCAGCTGTTTGGAGGTTCTCGGTGTTTCTCGTAGACTGGAACTCGCATTGGTGCTATGATCCTGCGTCATCGCCTACATATAGGGGGGTTCGATACCTTAGGGCCCATCATACTGTGGTGGGTCTGGGGAGCACAGCTGCCACTCAGGAACGGGGGTTCTCGTTGGGCAGCCGGTTTATGGAAGCACCGTCATCCAAAGCATGGAAGCCTATGGACTTATTCGCGGCTAGACCGGATTCCTTAGACGCTCATCTCTTCCCGCTGTATAGCACCCAAGGGGGTTCAGCAGCTGTTCGCATGGCGCGCTTCCCGATAGTCCTTCCCATCGGGGCGGCGGACGGCAGCGGGTGCAACCACGACGAGCTCCATCAAGCGATCGCGATGCGTCGGCCCGGCTCGTTTGGGCAGGGTCGCTTTGTCGAGAGTCGTCCAACTCCGTTGACGGAGGCTTCCTGATGGCAAAACCTAGAAAGGATCTAATGAACAGTCTTGATGAATTGACCGATCAGGTCTCGCTCGAGCAGGTGCCCTCGGGCGGGTACCCCAAGGTTAGCTCGCGCACGATCTCTTTTCGCCGCGCACCGACCTGGCAGGTGATGGCGCTCGTTTGCATGTCCATCCTGTTGCTCATCACCATCGGCGTGGCGTTCTACGCGTTCCACCGCGTCGGAGAGCTCAACCAAGAGTTGGGCGTCAGCGTGCACCGCGTCGAGCAGAAGCTCCAGAGCCTCGATGCGGGTATCAGCTTCGACTCCAAGCGCCAGCAACTCCTGGTCGGTATACGCGACGAAATCATGAAGGCCAACCCACGGGTCAGCCTCGCCCAGGCCTACGAGTACTCTCGACTCATTCTCCAAGCATCCGATAAGTACCCCTCCGTGGACCCGCTCATCTTTCTCGCGGTGGGAATCGTCGAGAGCGGTTACAACCCGGCGGCGACGAGTCATGCAAACGCCAAGGGCCTCTATCAAATATGGCCGTCGACCGGACGCCTGCTTGCCCGCACCCTGAACTGGGAGTACTCGGACGAGATGCTCTACGATCCCGAGAAGAACACCGAGATGGCAGCCTTGTATCTCGACATACTCTTTACCGCTTACAACGACGAGCAGATGGTCCTCGCCGAGTACAACGGGGGTCCCCTCAACGCCGGCTACCTTCGTGCTGGGAGCAGCCGCGCGGCAGCCGAGACCCGTGACTACGTGGCCAAAGTGGGAGACGTGTACGAGCGCCTGCGCAACAAGTTCGAGCGCGGCATCGACGTGAGGCTGGAGCCAATGCACCGCGACGGGGAGCGGGACGGAAAGCTACTGGGAAGAGGAAGTCGGACCGTCGATAGTACCTATCGGGACGTGGCGGACGCGGCTCCAGCAGTCGGTCTGCGCTAAGGACGCTCCGCTGCGTGGCACATCCCGGGAGGCTCGGTGGGGCCTCCTTTTTTATTTGTTCAGAACCTGTCCACCAGGATTATCTTGCCCACCACGTAGAGCCCGAGACCGGCGGCGAGAACGAAACCGATGAGAGCAAAGAGCGGATAACCCCAGACCCGGAACCCCACTTCCACGTTCAAGAGAAGTGCCGAGCCGACGATGAGCGCGGCGGTGATGAGACCGAGCGTAATCCGACTGGCAACCTTCTGGATCGCGGCTTGCATCTCGTCCGCCTTGTCCATCTGGATCCCCACGCGGAGCTCGTTGCTCGAGGCACGACTCAAGACGCGACGCAGGTTCGCCGGTACCTCGTTGAGCAGCGAGCGCAGCTCCAGCCCGGCCGCCAGAAGGCGCGGAGCGTTGAGGTCTCTGGAGATCTGCTGTCCTAGCAGCGAAACCGCCATCTCCCGCATGGTGGCCACCGGATCCATCTCCGGATCGAGCTGCCGACAGATAGGCTCCAGGTTCAAAAGGGCCTTACCGAGCAACATCATCTCGGAAGGAATGCGGATATGGTGGTGAAAGGAGATCACGACTAGGCTCTGTACCACGCGCCCCAAAGGGAGCGCCCCCATCGTGAACCCAGCGTAGCGCGCGGCGAGGACACCCACCTCTCCCTTGAATTCACGCAAGCGAAATTGGGGGCCGGGGATCCCGATCTCGACGCAAGCTTCCGCCACGCGGTCGCCATCTCGATCCGCCAATGCCAACAGCAGAGCCATCAAACGCAGTTGGGTTTCTCGTGACAGGAACGCCACCATGCCGTGGTCTAGAAGGACGATCCGCCCCTTATCATCGATCAGCACGTTGCCGGGATGCGGATCGCAATGGAACGCCCCGTCCACCAAGATCTGCTTGAGGTAACCGCGCCAGAGCTCATCGGCGAGCTCGGGCCGGCGATCCGCCCCGATTTCCACCAACCTCGAGCCGTGAATGTACTCGGAGATCAAGACCCGCCGTTTGGTGAGCGGCACGAGGACGAGGGGGATTCGAAGACGGGTGAATTGCTGAAGGGAAACGCGCAGACCCTCAGCGTGGCGCGCCTCGTTTCGGAGATCCATTTCCGACGTCAGTGTGTTCTCGAGCTGTGACGCCACCCCCACGAAATCGTACTGGCGGCCGAAGCTCGAACGACTGAGCGCCCGCGAGACTTCTTTGACAATCGCGACGTCCACCTCGACCTCCGCCTCGAGCCCCG
The DNA here is from genome assembly GCA_050747785.1 of Vicinamibacteria bacterium. Lineage (GTDB taxonomy): Bacteria > Acidobacteriota > Vicinamibacteria > Marinacidobacterales > DATDRI01 > CBDANW01. Next base: position 1,130 of record JBOGJF010000073.1, on the reverse strand, counting down.
GTTTGAGGATCTTGACGGCTACTTCGGCGGGGCCGCCCGGCCACAATCCGGGACGGAGCCTGGCGCGATGGACCTGGGCCAGGGAGGCCGATGCCACCGCCTGGTCGTCGATCTCCTCGAAGACCTGGCTCAGCGGCTCGCCGAGCTCGGACTCCAACACCTTCTTGATGCTGGCAAACTCGAACGACTCCACCTGATCCTGGAGCCTGGAGAGCTCCTCGATATAGATCGGGGCCAGCAGATCGGATCGACTCGAAAGGAGCTGCCCCAGCTTGATATAGGTCGACCCGAGCTCTTGGAGGGCGAGCCGAAGATGCTTCGCCCGCTCCTGAGCACGCTCGACGGGTCGGGGGCGCGGGGGTCTTCTCCAAGGAACCAGCCGGCCCAAATCGACGGCCGCGAGAACGTCTTCGAAGCCGTGACCGATGAGAATGCTCGCCACATGCCGCGCCCGCGAGAGGTACTTTGGTCTCAAGAGCAATGACCCTTCACTCCGTTTCCACGACCATGCTGAATCCCAGACCTCCCGCGGCGCAAACACCCACTAAACCGAATTGCTGCCCTCGTCGACCGAGCTCGTTGAGAAGGCTCAACGTGATGCGAGCGCCGGTCGCACCGAACGGATGTCCGATGGCTATCGAGCCGCCCATCACGTTGACGCGCTCCATATCCACCTTGCCGATCGCGCTCGGGCGACCCAGTTTTTCCCGGGCGAACCGCTCCGACTCCAGGGCCTGGAGCACGGAGAGGACCTGGGCCGCAAAGGCTTCGTGAAGGTCGATGAGATCGATGTCTTTCAGAGTAAGGCCCGCCCTATCCAGCGCCGTGGCCGTGGTGTAAGCCGGGCCGATGAGAAGCTGGTCGAACGGATCGACTCCCCGGAAGGCGTAGGAACGCATGTAGCCGAGGGGGCGGTAACCGAGCGCCTTGGCCTTCTCCTCGGACATCATCAGAATCGCCGAGGCTCCATCGGTGAGGGGGCTCGAGTTCCCGGCGGTGAGGGTTCCATAGCGCCGATCGAAGACCGGGGAGAGCGCGGCGAGAGCTGCTGGAGTCGTGTCCCGGCGGATACCGTCATCCTCGGCCAATGACCGCGAATAGTCCTTGGGGATGTACGTGCGCAAGATCTC
>JBOGJF010000072.1:0-5102 GCA_050747785.1 Vicinamibacteria bacterium | reverse complement strand
TGGCAAGCGTGTGCTCGGTGACGGTCCTTTCGAATTCCTCGAGGGATTGAGCCCTCGAAACAGTAGAGGGAGCCACGATCGAAGAGGCGACAAGAATCGTTATCGTGCGGATCATCTTCATGACGGGGAACGCTTTTCCTTTTCCTTACTTTTCCTTCGTGTTCCTATTCAGTGGCGCGTGCCCTTTTCCGCCTCCAGGCGAGGCCAGAAAGGTTCACCTTTGCGAGTGACGAGACGTCCCGCGCTTCCCCAGGCAGCGTCGGAAGGCAGCCGCAGCTCGCTCGCGGGTTTGGTGACCCCGATGCGTCTCAGGATCTCCGTGCACGAGCTCGGCATGATCGGGTAGAGCAGGAGCACGGCGATGCGAAGTGCCTCCCCCGCTTCGAAGAGGACCTCGGTGAGCCTGTCTCCGGCCGCCGGTTCCTTGGCGAGGGTCCAGGGAGCCGTCTCGGTGATGAACTCGTTGGTGGCGTCGATCAACCGGAAAGAGGCAGCGGCCGCGTCTTGAAGTGCGAAGGCCTGCATCGCCTTTCGGTAGTCGGTGGCGGCCTCCTTCGCGATCTCCGCCAGGCGTCCCGGCGAACCAGCTCCACCAACCAGCTCGCCCTCTCGGTACTTGTGCGCCATGGTGGTAATACGGCTTACTAAATTGCCGAGATTGTTGGCGAGATCCGCGTTGTAGCGAGTCTCGAAACGTTCCCAGGAGAAATCTCCGTCTTGACCGTAGGCGATCTCGCGAACCAAGTAGAGTCTGAGAGGGTCGGGCCCGAATCGCTCGGCGGCGTCCAGTGGGTCGACGACCGTTCCCAGCGACTTACTCATCTTCTCGCCCTTGAAATAGACGAAACCGTGCCCGAAGACTTGCTTGGGAAGGGGGACCCCAGCGCTCTTCAACATGGCCGGCCAAATGATGGAGTGGAAGCGAGTGATGTCTTTTCCGATGATGTGAAGGTCGGCTGGCCACCAACGGTTGAAGAGGGCCTCATCCCGCCCGAATCCAACCGCCGAGACGTAATTGATGAGCGCGTCGAACCAGACGTAGACGACGCTCTTCGGATCGAACGATACCGGGATACCCCATTCCTGGCTCTCGCGGCTGATGGAGATGTCGTCGAGGCGGTCCTCGATGACCCGGAGGATCTCGTTCCGGCGAATCTCGGGCTCGAGCGCCTCGGGATGTCGAGCGTAGTGATCCAATAGCGGCTGCCGGTACTTCGAGAGCCGGAAGAAATGATTCCTCTCCTTGATCCACTTCGGCTCCACGCTATGCAGGGGGCACTTGCCGTCGACGAGATCCTTTTCTTGCTTGAAGGCTTCGCAGGAAACGCAATACCAGCCTTCGTAGACTCCTTCGTAGATATCATCGGCTTGTCGGATACGGTCCAACAAAGTGTTGACGCCGGCCCGGTGTCGCTCTTCGGTCGTGCGGATGAAATCGTCGAAGGAGATGTCGAGCCGCCGCCAGACGTCCCGAAACTCCTGTTCCATCTTGTCACAATAGGTGAGCGGATCGAGCCCTTCCTCGCGCGCCTTCTTGTAGACGTTGAGGGAGTGCTCGTCGTTGCCCATGAGAAAATGGGTGTCTTCCCCGACGAGACGTTTATAGCGGGCGACGACGTCGGCGGTGATCTTCTCGTAGGCGGTCCCTAGGTGAGGGCGACTGTTGACGTAATCGATGGCGGTGGTGAGATAGAACTTGCCCATATGGACTAGAGCCCTATTTTAGCCCCGATCCGACGTTCCCGGTAGTAACCTCCTTCGAAGAAAGCTGGGGAGCACAGGTTTCTCTGGATCGGGGTAGCTGGTATTCTGATTGTGTGAAACAGTTCTCTCTGGTCTTTCTTGCCGTTTTGTGGGTCGCCGCGTCACCCCGCGCGGGCGCCGCCGAACCGGGCGAGGCGACGGTCTTCATTCGCGTGATCGGAGAAGTCCGCATCTCATATCAGGGGACCTGGGAGGAGTCGGAGGAGCGTCGCAACGTCGACTTGGGGACCGGTAGCGGCTTCGTCATATCGCCGTACGGTCATGTGCTCACGAACTACCATGTGATCAGCGGACGCGAGTTTACCCAGGACGTGGGTGGCACAGAGGTCCGCGTCGCGATCGAGGTGGAGCGCGTGGAGGTCGTCTTTCCATCGGCGAGCGGGGACGGTCTAGTCGGGGCGCGTCGCTTCGTGGCCGCCGTCGATGCCGTGGATCCGGAGCTCGACCTGGCGGTCTTGTCGATCAACGGTGCCGATCTCCCCTACATTCCGTTCGGAGACTCGGAGGCGGCGGAGCCCGGGGAAGCGGTCTTCGTGTACGGATTTCCCTTTGGTGGGGAGGTGGAGGTCGGACGAACGAGCCTGCCCGAGATCGTTCCCCGGGTCAGCCGCAGTCGGGGAACCGTGTCCGCCTTGCGAGACGATGAATCGGGCCGGGAGCGATATGTCCAGACGAACGCCACGATGAATCCCGGCAACAGTGGGGGACCTCTGGTCGACGAAGAGGGCTATGCCCTCGGGGTGGTACGCATGAAGCTGGCAGAAGCGGATCGCGTCGGGTTTGCCGTCTCCATCAACCTGGTCAAAGACTTTCTCGCGGCCCACGGCCTCGACTCCCTCCTTCCCGCCCGTCGCTTGTCGTTGGGGCCGCCTCAGATCTTGGAGGGTAAGGGGTTGAGAATGAGCCTGCCGGACACGATGGAAGATGTCTCTCCGCATCGCCTCCTCGTCGACGGCGGCCAAAGCGTAGAGGAAGTTCGATTCCGCCTGGATCGCGTCGCCACTCCGTGGAGTCTCGACGACCTGCGCGAAGCCCTCCTGTCCGGACAGGCCTTCGAGTCCATGACCGCGCGAGGAGAGCCGCGCCGGCCGACAGAGGATGCATCGGGAGGCGCGCTCATCGGCGAGGTGACCGGGCGAATGGGCTCGGAAAGCGCGCTCTCGAAGATGATGTATGCGATCTTCGACGTCGGAGACGAGAAGCTCGTGGCCCGTTATCTGGGTAAGGCCGATCAGGTGGCGTTCAACCGCAGCGTGCTTCGTGACTCGCTCCGGAGCCTGGAGGCGGAGCGGCTACTGACGAGGCCGGTAGAAAGCGCGCCACCCGCCCGCTGGGTCGAAGCCGCCATGCCCCCTTTGAGTCTGTCGGCAGGGCCTTCATCGAGGCCGGCGCCCCCGATGCGAATGCCCGTCGATTGGCTGCTCGAGCCCGGCGCGCCTTTTCCTTGCCCGGACGTGCCGGCGCCCGCCACCGCGCTGGCGGCATCACCCCCCGGCGACTTCACGGTTTCGTTTCGTGCGGCCTACTGGCCGGCTCGATCGGATACGCCGGAGCGAGCCGCAGCGTCCTGCTCGGCGCGCCGCGGTGATGGTGGCGCCACGTCTTATGCGTTGGCGACCGATTGGCTCGGGTTGTCCTACGCCGTGCAGGGAAGCTTCATCGCGGTGGGCCACGGCCTCGTACAGCTCGAGCTCGTGGCACCGGTGACGAAGCAAACGCATTTGCGAGAGCTCTTTGCTGCGTGGGTTCGCGAAAACATCAATCTTCCTTAGGGCCGTGGGGCCCCCAGCCTTCGCTGAAAGCTTCCCGCCTACGCCGTGGCACGCTTCCTTCATTGCCACGGCTTCGGCGAGGCCACGCCGAAGCTTTGCGAAGGCGGGCGGCTCGTCCGCCGAAGTCTCTTGGTCTTGAGACAGACGAAGGCGGACACGGCATTAATTCAATCAATGCTCGTAATCTAGGGTTACGACGTCCCACAGGTCGCGGTAGCGTCCCTCGTCCACGTTGTGCAAGAAGGCGCGCATGTTCTGGACCAGGGAAACGGTGATGTGATCGTCCACCATCTGGGGGTGTGGCCGATGCAGGTTGGCGTAGGCACGGATGAAGCTGCTGCGATCGTCGATGGGTAGCTCCCGCACGTTCTCGACGAACCGATGCCAAGTGCGCTGGCGAAACAAGTAGAACTCCACGTTGGATACATAGAAGACCGAGACGGTGTCTCCGCTGGCCCGCAGCATCCGTCCGAGGCGCCGAAACACACCGTCTCCCGCGAAGTCACCCACCAGCGGCACGATCAAGTTGTCGCGCTGCATGTCCCTCACGAACTGATAGCTCTCGGCCGTCGCCAACCAATTGCGCTGGACCCCAGCTAGGTCGGTCTCTAACAGGAATTCTTTGAGGGTCGGAAAGAAGAACGATCGCCAGCTGTCGTATTTGATGTCGAGACCCTGCCGTGAAAACTCGAAATAGATGCGCTCGATATCCTGGAGATCGCCGCTCGAAAGGTTCAGCTCCGGCCACGTTCGCAGAGCCTCGGTCATCTGCTGAAGAAGCTGGCGGGCGAATTCGGGATCGGGTGCCGCGTTGTCCACGATCTCGACGATCTCCACGATGGAGAGGTCCGTCGTCGGCGGAGGTTGCGGGACGGGGCGCCCGGTGAGGAGGGAGAGATATTCCAGACGAGTGCTCGCTTTCTGCGTGAACCACTTGAACATCAGGTGCTCCAGCAGGTTCTGTCGCCGGATGTCGACGATGAACGCGATGGTGGGTCGGACCTGCGCGATATACGTGAAGTTCTGATTGGGGCCGACTCCGAGATAGACTCCCCCGTGCAGACGCATGGCGTCGAGCGGTTGGAGCGCGTGAAGGTAGGACGTCTCGTTCGAAATGAAGTTGTTGCTCCAAAAATATCCGCCCTCTTCGGAGAGGCTATTGATAAGACGCCCGAACTCGGCGGCGCTGACTGTCTTAGGTTGGGGCGCGCGGGTGGCGTTGCACGAGGTGGCGGAAGGCGCAAGGAGCAGCGGGACCGCCAACAGCAGCAGGAGAGCGTGACGTCGCATTATCTGCCTGCCGTCTCCTCAAATGTCTGGGAAGCGAACGCCAAAGACTGTGGGAGGTGGGTCGCCACCAGGGCCCACCCGTGCGGTTCCCCGGGATGCTCGTGGAATTCGTGAGCAACACCCTCCTCGGTCAGAATGCGGTCGAGAGACTGCAACCCGCGCCCGAGTTGGATGAGCTCGTCGTATCGGTCCGCCGTTCCGTAGTCGAAGTAGATGGCGATGCCGTCGAGATTCTGTGAGCGCGCAAGAAACAGCGGGTTGTTTGCATCGTAGTAG
>JBOGJF010000071.1:0-2178 GCA_050747785.1 Vicinamibacteria bacterium | reverse complement strand
AGCTTCATGGCGGTGGTGACCCGCCCCGCGCTTTCGATCTCACGCGAGACTCGCACGATGGCGGTGGAGGCCGATGTCGATAACCGCGACGGACGTCTGGCACCCGGCATGTACGCCGAAGTCTCTTGGCCGCTCGGACGGGAGAAGGAGAGCCTCTTCGTCCCCCGGAGCGCGGTCGCGGAGACGACCGAGCGTGTCTTCGTCATTCGAGTGCGCGACGGACGGGCCGAGTGGATCGACGTGCGCCGTGGGGTCTTCCAAGAGGATCTTGCGGAGGTCTTCGGCGATCTGAGGGCCGGCGACGTGGTTGTGGCCCGAGCTACGGACGAGATCCGCCACGGCGCGCGGGTTGAGGCGCGCTGAATGAGTGCCCGTAGAAACGCCGAGCGCGGAAACGCTCCGCCGGGAGCTAGGGGTCGCCTCGGCCATGATGTTGGGGCTCGGCGCCTGTCTCTTCCTCGCCTTCTGGGTGGAGCGATCGGTCTGGCTGACCGGTCTCCTCGTTCTTGGAATCGGACTCTTGTGGCACGCCGGCTCTCGGCGGCTACGAAGCGGTGTTCGGGCGTCCCTCGATCCAGACTAAAGCCGTGAGCGCGCTCGCGAGAGCCAGCCCGCAAGCCACGAACATGATGCGGCGGAAGCCGAATACAAACGCCTCGTCGATCGCCGTTTCGATGCGCGCGGTCGTCCCGACCTCTAGGCCTTCGGGGCTTTGAGCCGCGGCGAGCATGACGCGCTCGGCGTCGAGAGCCTCTCGTGTTTCGGGTTTCAGGGCAACTCCCTCCAAGCGGCGATCGAGCTCGGTGTTGAAGGCACCCAGCACCAGGACCCCCATCACCGCCACCGAGATCAAGCCCGCCGTCCGAGACACAGAATTATTGATACCCGAGGCGAGACCGGCGTGCCGGGCCTCCACCGCACCCATGACCGCTGTCGTCAGTGGAGCCACGCTGATGGCCATTCCCGTTCCCAGCACGACGACAGCAGGAAAAAAAGTCGTCCAGTACGAGCCTCCCACGCCCGGGAGCGTAAAGAGCGTATAACCCACCGCGGCAATGGTCGGCCCCACGACGAGCGGCAGCTTGGGGCCGAACCGATCCATCACGCTACCCGCCCATCGGGAAAGCAAGAAAATGATCAGGATGAGAGGCAAGAAGGCACCACCTGCCGCGGTGGCCGAGTAACCCTGCACCTGAATGAGATTGAAAGGTAGAAAGAACAAGGGTCCGCTTAGCGCAGAATACAAAAACAGCGTCAGAATATTGGCCCCGGTGAAGGTTCGCGAGCGAAAGAGACGAAGGGGCATCATCGGCGCTCGACTGGTCGCTTCCACGATCAGAAACGCGAGAAGGGCGACGCCACCCAACACGAGGCCGGCCCTGACGATAGTGCTTCCGACCGCGGGGTTGGCGGACTCGATCAAGCCGAAGACAAGTGCTCCCAGACCGAACGTGGCGAGCGCAGCCCCGACCCAATCGAGCGAGCCCGAGGACTCGTCGTTCCGGCTCTCCGGCACGCGCCAGAAGAGAATCGTCAGCACCGCGACCGCGATGGGCGCGTTGATGTAGAAGACCCAGCGCCACGAATAGCTCTCCACCAGCCATCCACCGAGAACGGGACCCAAGGCGGCAGTGATGGCGGTGAACCCCGACCAGGTGCCGATGGCTTGACCGCGTTGCTTCTCGCTGAACGAGGCGCTGATGATCGCCAGGCTTCCCGGCACCAGGAGCGCGGCTCCCACACCCTGCACCGCTCGGGCGATGATGAGCTCGCGAGCATTCGAAACCAAGCCGCACCACATCGAGGCGACCGCGAACACGCCGACGCCGATGGCAAAGACGAGACGACGGCCGAAGCGATCCCCCAGCGAGCCTCCTATGAGCAAGAGGGCGGCGAGGAAGAGGGCATAGGACTCGACGATCCACTGAAGCTCGGAGACCGTCGCGCCGAGGTCGGTCTGGAGAACGGGCAAGGCCACGCTGACCACGGTTCCGTCGATGAAGGCCATGCTGGAGCCGAGAATGGTGGCCGCCAGCACCCAGAATCCGATCGCCCGGACGCATGGCGCGTGAGCCGCCGCGGATCGGATGACGCCTTCATCGCAGGGCGGCTTGACGACGTTGGTCACGCGGGCGGTGTTAGGCCGCGGTCGGCCATTGGTGCCACGGTGTTTAGGCC
>JBOGJF010000070.1:0-9798 GCA_050747785.1 Vicinamibacteria bacterium | reverse complement strand
GCCCAAAACTGGGCACGCGCGTTGAGAAAACACCATTAACACTCTCAAATATCTCAGACAAAAACCAGCGATAATTAGCCACATTGGAGGTCCCACAAGGAGAGATGATTACCCACATTAGAGATCTCTAAATAAAAATGGGGGGTTTCAAACCCCCCTCTGCCGGGTATGTAGCTATATGGTGACTATCGACGATTATCCAGGTTTGATTCCTAGAAAATCGTCCAGGATCGACACCGCGATTTTCTCAGCCCTCGCTCTCGCCTTCGGACCTTGACCACGCTTGGCCAGCGGTCGATAAAGCGGCTGGCTCTCCCAGAGTTTCAAGACCCCCCGTTCGGTCATGTACCCTTTCTGATCGGCTCGACAATAGACCACCCGCCAGACCCACTTCGGATATCTCGTGCGGGATGGACAACTCACCAGAATCACCTTGACCGTCTGTTCAGCGACGCTCATGACTCACCTCTTGACACAGTTGGAAAAAAGACCCTACCCATTTATTCCTTTTTTCGGACAAAACCGGACGTGGTGTTTTACCCCATAAAAAGGTATAATTTAGGTAGATGATTCCGGGAACGTCCCGGAGTGTTCAATAAGATTACCCTATATGGGTAGGGAGGTCAAGATGAAAAACCTGACTCCACGGGAAATCGCCGAGAAGCAAGTGCGAAAGTCCCAAGCCGCGACCGAAGATTACGTTCGCGGAGTCGAGGCGGTGACCGAAGCTCCAGGTGTCAGAGCGGTCAAGAAGAAGGACAAGCTCAAGGCTAACTTCGCCAAGGCTATTGACTCCGGCAAGTGGGAGGAGAACACTCTCGCAGCCGGTCTTGACGGATGGAAGGAACCAACCCGCACCAAGGGCGCTGAACGGTATGCCAGTGGAGTTGCAGCCAGCCTTCCGAAGCTGGAAGCGTTCCACGACGAGTTCATCCCGTTCCTTCGCAGTCACACAGCCAAGATCGACGCCATGCCGGACGCGACCGTTGAACAGCGACTTACCAAGATGCGTGCGAACGCTGAGGGTATTTCCAAGTTCAAGCGGACACGACGTCGTCGCTAGATGGTTCGCTTGTCGTCTCACATTTCAGGGGAGAATTATCATGAAGTTCAGTTGGCGTGAGTTGTTGATTGCCTTGGCGACGGCTGCGTTAGCCTACTTCGCCGGGGCCAATCAACTACCCATGAGCTTGCTCCGTTAAGGAGCGAGGGGAGGAATGACCCATGCTTTTCCACACAGCGGCATACGTCGAAAGCGTTGCGGCCAGCCAGACCAATCTTGACATTGACGCTGCGAGCGATGACGTCATCCAGCGTCGTAACAGTCACTTGATCTTCAGCGAACCATTCAACTTGCTCGCTGCACACGTCACGGGCGTCGGTCTTACTCGAATGCGGTTCGGCAACGTCGCATTGACGCAGCGAGGCTCCAATCACCTGTGGCCCATCCATCGTTCGGCGACCGTGGTCTCCCGTCCTCAGGTCTACGATATGCGGGATATGCCGATGATCCTGCCAACCAACGAGGAGATTACTCTCGAAGCAACGACCGACGCGACTGCCGGTCCCAACGACCAGAACGTCGTCTTGTGGCTGGCGAAACCATCTTGGAACATGAACCTGCCTCAAGGCATTCAGCAAATCAAGGCACGTGCGACGGTCACCATCGTCGCCGGGGCTGAAGCGGCGTGGTCGACGCTGGCAGCGGTCGTGATGGAGCGTGATCTCTTCAACGGAGTCTACGCGGTCACCGGTTGCCACGTTGTTGCAGCCAACGCCATAGCTTTCAGAATCTTCTTTCCAAGTCAGCCTCAAGTTGAAGGGCGGCAACTTAGGCCTGGCGGGTTGTGCATCGACACCATCGGAGATCTACCGTGGCAGCCTCAATCGATGGGTCTCGGTGAGTGGGGCAGGTTCCATACATTCGAGCTGCCGAACATCCAGACCTTGGACGACACCGCCGGTGGAACCTACGAAGTGCGTCTTGATCTCGTGTACCTTGGAACCGATGTACGGTTGCTGCACGGCGGTTAGACGATGCGGAAGCAACAGATTACAACCAAGGTCATTTCAACAGGGGCTGTCACCTCATTATTTGTGTTGCCCAAGGATGATTTGCGATGGGGTTTTGCGTGGGAGATTTTTGGTGGTGCCGTCGGCATTCTCAGGTTACACGTGGCCCAGTCGCCTGATTCAATACCGGCGTCTTTTGTCGACCATGACCTGGCGTTGGCCGTACCTACCGCCGTGCATATGTGCACTGTCATTACGCACGGTGAGATTGTCAAGGAAGAGATTCGGTTATTTTCGTCGGCAGGTCCTGTGTTTGTCAACTTCACTATCGTTACCGATCTTCCTGACGATCTTGGTCCCGTTCCAGGGGCGGACATTAAGAGACGGAAACAGGAGAGCGAGCCGCTCAAGTGTTTCCGCCCTGCCATCCTTAAGCGGAGGTTCAAACCGTGAGTACGAACAAGATTGGGTATCAAACGCACTCCGTGTCTGTGGGTTTGACCAGCACGGTCATCATCGGACCGAATCCGAAACGGCATGCTCTAATTTTGACGGGGGTCGCTGCTCAAGACACTAGTTACGGTTTCGGGGAGGATGCAGTTCTCAATCGCGGTCTCACGTTTCCTAACGCTACGATGCCGATGGTTCTTAAGTATGACGATCTCGGCGACGCCCTTTACCAATCCGTCAGAGCAATTACGGAGATCGCACCGGGGGTTGTCGGCATCGTTGAATTGGTTCGGACCTGAGGTCTTGAAGATAAGTAGGTGGTCACCTAGGGAGGGCAGTCATGGCCAAGAAACGCGATTCGCTCCGCGACGATCATCTTGAAGCCCTCAATCGTTGTCTCAAGAGTTGTGCGGAGACCGGAGAGTTTCTACAACGATGCAAGTCGTGCTTCATCGACGTTGATCAAGAGATTCAGCGGAACGACGAACAGAAGAAAATCGCGGAAGCGATCAAGGCGCAATTCTTCCCTACTCGGGTATAGCGACCTATGCCATTCGAAACATTCCCCATGACCGATCCGTCTCCGTCCGTTGATCTCGCACGTGCGAGGATCGACGGACAGGAGGATTTACTCGCTTACGTCGGTCGGGACATTCAAGGAGCCATCGATGTTAAAGAAGAAGAGCAAGAAAGCGTTCTTATGTCTGTGGTGCGACGAATGGTACTCGATGCTCAGACAGCCATTCAAAACCAGCAAAGCTACCTTGAGACAATTGCGTTTGGCATGGGAAGCAACGGCGGACGCAGAATCGCAGCACAAGACGCACAGCTGTTGGCACTCTCGCATGGGATTGCAACATCTCGTCGAACATTTCGACGACGAGGTCAGTCTTTAGCTCACGGTTACTACTGTCTGCTCGATCCGATCAAGGGCATCTACTGCGTCAAGCAGGAGTCAGACGAGGCAACAATACCCGAGACGGATTTGATCGTCGCGGGACCATTCGGGGGACAAGATGAAGCATCACGACTTTGCGAGGCGAAAGCATCAGGCGACAGTGAGACTGCTGACGTACCTGAAACGTTCGGGGAAGTTGGTGCAACATCTGAAGTTTCATTTGGCGGACCTGCCCCGTTTACCCAAATTCCCCCGGTCGCAACAGGCACACAACCGACCATGCAGCCGGAATTACCGTTCCGGCCAAAACCTCCCCAAACGACACCATCGCAAGCGTGCCCCGTAGTGCCGGCTGATGAACCGGACATAGGTCATTTCGACTTCCTGACTCTGGACGGGTTCATGGGAGTTTTGGGATTGCCAGCAGTAGATCCACGGCGGCGCTTCGCCCGCGAGTTTTGGGGTCCGCCTTGGTTCCCCGTTTTCGACGCTGTTGACGCTGGACAGTTAGGTAATGCTCTCGCGATCTTCCAGACTGAAGAACCGGCACCATTCGCACAGGGTCCGCGGCCCGGTTCGGCTGAACGACTATCCATATCTGCAATGCCAGGGGATTGACAATGGCAGCACCCATCGTATCGGCACTGGCAAGGACCGCGTCCGGTGTGGCGGTTGGGACCGTCGCCGGTTCTGTCGTGTCGATGACCATCTCCCCATTCATGCGTGGTTGTCAATACGGTGCCAACCGCGAACGACCCAATCTTGTCCCGGAAGTTCCCGACATTGTCGGGGCGTGGTATGGTGGATGGATACAGGACGATGCACTCTTTGCCTACCTCATGCGAACTCACGGGATCGTAGTCGATAATCGTAGCACGGACGAATACCACCGTGGTTGGGGAAACATTATTGGATACAAGAAACCAGAGTTGCCGTTCGACGTGACGTTGTCCGCGTGGCATGAGGGATTGGTTGACGATGCGTATCTTGAGCTAGTGTTGAGCAAGCAGAGTCTTGCCGACGACCATCATATCAACACGGTCAAGGGATCGTTGCCGGCATACACGACCGAATTCATCTACCGGCAACATTACTTGGGTTTCCATGGTCCCGATTGGGGCCCAAGGGAAATGAGAAGAACCGGCTTCGCACAAGGCGAGCGATGGAAATCGGTGTTGCAAGAGAATCGTCAACTCGACATAACCTTAGCTTTGCCATTGGCTCAGAGAGGGCACATCGACCAAGCCGAGTTGATCCGCAACGTCTCCGCTAACGGTTACCCGGACGAGTCAACCAACGCGGCAATCCGCAAGATGGCGTTTGAAATTCCCGGGGCGTCCGATCTCATTCGTTTCGCGGTCCGGGAGGGTTGGGACGAAAGGGTCGTGCAGGCTTTTGGGTACGATGATGAATTCCCAGAGCGTTTTGAATTCTGGATGCGTAAGCAAGGCTTCACATACAAGCCGGCTGACGTGTTCCCGGACTACGGATTTGGCGACGAACTGACGTGGCCAAAGCTCTACTGGAGAGCACATTGGGACGTTATGTCACCGACTATGTCCTACGAAGCGTTCCATCGACTGAGGGGAGACCCCGCTGATCCTGCTAGCTGGCGTGTTCCGGGGACCAAACCGTTCACCCTCCAGAGTCTCGAAACGATCCTTAAGATCGCTGACTACCCGCGACCTATGCGTGATTGGCTGGTCGCGATTAGTCATCGCGTGATTGGTAGGATCGACCTGCGAAGAATCTACGCGACCGGCGTTTTTGGGCAGCCGCGTGGCAAGGCGGGAGTCACCCTCAATCCTGATAACACACTCCAGCGGGCTGACAGAGCGGAACGGGAGGTTTACGAACGTTATCGGGATATGGGATATGCTGAACGAGAGTCGGCAGTCCTGACCGCATGGCAAGCCGCCGACTGGGAAAGGACGACCAAAGGACGGGCGACGGCGAAAGTCAAAACGCTCGTCTGTCAATCCTACTCGCTGGGTGCAATCGACCGTGCAGAAGCAACCCGTCGTTTAACTGCTTCCGGGGTTGATAAACTGGACGCGGCAGCAGTGGTCGACAACTGCGATCTCGCTTTGTCGATCTCCACGCTCAGGGAAACGATCAAAGCGATTAGAGGAAGATTTTTGCGTGGAGAGGTCGATGAGATTCGAGCAAGGATCGAGCTAGGTGCCGCTGGCGTGAGTGTCGAACGTGGACGCGACCACATCACCAACTGGCGTGCCCAGAAAAGTTCCCTGTCCAAGCAAGCTTCGGCCAGTGAGATGTGTCAGTGGCATGCAGAGGGATCGCTGACTGTCGATGATATGCGGACTAGACTCAGCAATCTCGGGTATTCGGACGATGATGCGGAGAGAGTTATTAGGCATTGCGTTCTTGGCATCTTTGGCAGGTCCGCCAAGGAACTTGCGAAACGTCGTGCTGCTCAGTTACGCGATCAAGAGAAACTTCAACGGCTGGCTCAGCAACGCGACAAGCTTGCTACGGCAATCGCCGGCAAGGAAAGACAGAAACGGTCAGCGGCACACACTGACCGCAACCTCTCCGTGTGGCTCCGGGCTGGTGAGATCGGTGAAGCAGAGGTTATTCGCATCCTACGGGACCGTGGTATGTCGGCTGCTGACGTTCGACGCTGGCTGGCCGTCTATGGGAGGGTTGTAGATGGTAAACCAATCCCGACAACTCCCCTCAGGCGGGGAGACTCAACAGGTACCGCCAGTGGTGAATCCTCTGGAGACGGAGGGTCGGAATCCACCGCAACGTAAGAAGTTCCGCCGTGGAGGTTTCGCGTCTCAAGTCGATCCGTCTGGCGACATGGTGCGTCGACGCCTGCGAAATCACTCCTGCCTAAGGTGCGACGATGCCGCGTAAGATCGAGAGACCCTCAATCGATTTCTGGACATGGTTGTCTCTGCGGGCCACCGCGAAAGGGTTTGGGTTTGAGCTACCTGTTACAATATTCGGGATGGACCAGCCGCAGATAATGCCAGGGAATACAGGTAGGATCGGGTTGATCCTGATGGCGTCTCAGACGGACGTTTATTCCTTCAACTTCGCCACGACTGGGAACATTGGTACGGGAATGGTCGTCTGGCCGATTGAATATCCAGGCCCACCCAACACTTCGTTCACGCCTTTTATCCTGACGGCCCGCGACATTGGCACGACAATCACTCAGCCTATTTTCGGCGGAGCGAATGCCGCTACCACCTTCTTCATCGGCTATGAGGTGTCCGTTGATTTCGATTGGGTGGAGTTGTACGAAATGTGGTTCGGCCCAATCGCTCTGCCAATTGGGAGCACAAAGAGAGGGGGCTTCAAGGCAAGCAAACGGCCTTTCCCGTTTGCTCGCCCTGAAGCACTGAAGTGAGGACCATCAGAACGGGATGTCAGCTCCATCATTCTTGGAGCGAGACTTGGATTGCAACTTGACGCGGACCGATTTCCCATCCCGCATGTTCACGACCAGCTCATAGGTCTTCTTCTTGCCCTTGAGCGGTACTTCAGTGACCGTGATACTAACACCATTTTTCCAGGGCGGTTGGCCATGAATCGTCATCAAATCCCTCAGGCCCATCATGATTCCTGACGACCCGGAAGACAAAACCTCTCCGGTGTTCATGACAATCCCCACGTACGGGCGGTCAAGGAAGTCTTCCGACTCTTCGTAGCCCTTCGTTCCTTTGATGAAGATCACGTTCACCGGGACAACCTTGCGGTCGATGAAATCCTCGACGTTCGACTTGCGACTCGCGACAAGCCGGTCAACCATTGCCTGATTCTCCCTTTTCGACAGGTCAAGCGAAGTTTGCACCCGCTTGCCGTCGAACGGCTTGACCTTCCATGGCGTCGGAAAATTGTACTCTTCCTGCTTTACCATGACACTTACCTCAACTGTGATGCGACGATTGCCCCGTCATCAACGTGATAACCGTCGGGCAATTCGCCGGGAAACTCAAGTGGCCGCGTCCAACCGCCCGGACCGACGATGCAATGATCCGGCACGCGACTAAGACGCTTGATGACTTTTCGCACCAGCACTCCACCAGTCTCGTTGTCCTTCAACTGGGCAATGATGGAGGGGAAGTGGAGTTGCTGGTAAACTCCGGGGCCGATTGGATTGTCGGGGTCGCGGATTCCTTTGAGCCGCCGGACCGTTCCTGCGTCGTAGTCCTTGCGACCGTAGACAATGAGGCTTGGATACTTAGACTTGACGCATAGCTGTCCAAGTATTCCCTCGCGTAGGTGACCTGCCTTTCGAAGGCGAGTGACGCCTCGCGAACCCGTCCACACGCTGTCAGTATCCGAGTAGAAATGGTTTCCAGGTCCAGCGTCCCGCTGGAGTTGAACGAGAAGTAATCGAGCACGCGACGTAACGCACGCAGCGATTCCAGGGCAAGAGTCTCGGCTTTCCGTTTTGCCGACAGATAACTCTGGTTGTCCCCAGATGGATCGAATTGTGACATTTGTGTTGATCTCCGGAATGAACAGCTTGGTTTCAAAGTCACTGAACGACAGTTGACGATTGTAGTATCGAGACAGGGTCCCCAGACGCAACCCATGAAAACCCTCTAACTTTTGCCACCCCTTTTTCGAGAGCGTTTCCCAGCGGGGCGACTGCTGGCCAGTCTTACCGTACAGGTTCGTGAGCAGAGACTTGGCAATAACTCGCCATCCCTCGTTGCCGGCATCTTGGAAAGTCTCCTTAAGAGAGTGGAAGTGTTCAACGTACCTACGAAAGATTGGAGCCGAACCAAAAACGCCCAGACGAAAGACTCTGCGGACATTTCCGCTGGAGACCGCATAGCGTAACTCTGCATCTGCGAGAGCAGTTCGGAACATTCCAGTTGGGTAATAAACGCGATCCCCGACCCGGCAAGGGTAGATCGGTTCATCGGTCTTAACCTCCACGTCAGCAATGTAGATGTGTTCCTTACTCAGGTGCCTCAGCCCCAAGTGAGCGTTGCGAGTGACGTGCTGCTCCGGATGCGTAGGCAAATTTTGAAGGCATGCCCATGGGTACATCGAATTCACGTCGCATTCAAACACGGGACCTTTCACCTTCTTACCAATCAACGGTGTGTCAACTCTTCCACCGTAGTAGCTCGCACGTTCTAGCTTCTTGAGGACTTGATCGCCGTGCACAAGGATCCGATGATCCATGAACTTAGAGCGGTACGCTCCGAAGGCGAGAGAGCTAATTGTTGCTCCCCATGGTCCGAGTTGCTGCTCTCGCCAAAACCGAACGAGAGAGAGAATCCCCGCCTGGAGAATTTCAGCGTCACGGTGACAGTAGTCCCGCCAGCGTGCGTCGCTGTCACTGAAGCTTGGTAGTTCCCACTTCTCAAATCCGGCTGCTCGTCCCACAGTCGCGAGAGAGCAGCGATAGTAGTTGAAGGAATCACAGAAGACGATAGGTCGATCATTGTAGGTCCCTTTGAGGTAGAAGATCGGCGGATCAACAGCTATTCGTTCCCAGCGGCAGCACTTGCTTGCAAGTCTGTCCCATCCGCGAACAGTCCCAAGATCGAAAGCAAGGTTGTGTGCCAGGACCCATAGCGGTCTCTTGGTGTCCAAACGTGTTTCGAGAAACTCCCAGAATCCGGATGGGTTGTGATACAGCCTTTCTTGATGGCGTGTTGTCTTATCACCCTCCATTCGGCAGGCGATAGCCCAACCCAACCTAAGCCGATGTAGTTCGACTGATTGTTCATGTACAACCTCTTCGGGCAACGTCTCTGAATCGAAGAACAGGAAGTTACTCGGCAGCGACGTCGCCACAGGGCGACGCCAGTAATGAGGCGGGATCATAGTGGCTCGATTGCTTCGATGGATAGGTTATGCAGGCGATCCTTGCGAACGTCTCCCAACTCACCAATCGGAGAGCCGCGTTCCTTCGCTTCGATGGAAACTTTCTCATGCACGAACCGGATCAAATCGGCTGGACGCTTGAAAAGCGGTGCTTCCACCATTGTCGAATACCACTTACTACGACCCGTTTCCGGATCGGCGACTCTGGCCCTGACCGACACCATCAGGGAAGATGCTCCAGGACCCGCCCCGGTCAGTGCTCCCCAATCAATATCGCGTCGCCAGTCAGCCGCGAACATCTTGAGGACGTTGCCAACGCGAGCATGTTCGCGTCGAGCCAACACACGCATTCTGTTGGCGGGGACTCCTGACCAGTTGGCCCCGACGGTACGAGCCATTTGAGCAGGAGTCATCCCGCTTCGAGCGGCGACTCTCAAATCCCCTGTAATCAGGGCCATGGTGGAAAACTGTCTACTGTTGGCCATCGTTAGTCCAAGGGAGAGGGAGAGTCAGGGTCGGTGATCCAGTTCAAGTAAGCAGTGATGTTTCTCTCAACTTCAAGGACGGTTCGACGGAGAGGGACCATCATGCCGGCAAGTTGGGCGACTATCACG